>NZEH01000041.1:8989-30511 GCA_002690375.1 Dehalococcoidales bacterium | reverse complement strand
TGCTGGCGGTATAAATGCATGCCCCAAAGTGTGCATTTTGAGCAGTGGGGTCATCCCAGCTGCATCACCGAAGTCATAAGCATACAGTCCCTTGGTCAGAGTAGGGCAGCTGGTGGGTTCTACATTGATAATACGCAGNTCTGGTTTCCTGCCTTCAATTTTATCTTTGATAAANGGTAGGAACATACCGGCGAANTTNGANCCGCCGCCGATAGAGCCAACGATTATATCTGGGTAGACATTTGCCATCTCCATTTGCTTCATTGCCTCCTGACCGATGACGGTCTGGTGGAGCAGAACGTGATTGAGTACGCTACCCAGTGAGTAGTGGGTATCTTCTCGGGTGGCGGCGTCCTCAACAGCTTCGCTGATGGCTAATCCGAGACTGCCGGGGCAGTCGGGGTCTTTCGCNAGCATATCGCGGCCGGCCTTGGTATCCGGGCTGGGGCTGGGAACACAATTAGCGCCCCAAGTCTCCATCATAATACGGCGGTAGGGTTTCTGGTTGTAGCTAATCTTGACCATGTAAACCTTTAATTCCAGTCCGAAGAGGGCGCAGCCAAAGGCGAGAGAACTGCCCCACTGACCGGCTCCGGTCTCGCTGGCAATACGTTTTATTCCCTCTTTTTTGTTGTAGTATGCCTGGGCGACGGCGGTGTTGGGCTTATGACTACCCGCCTGACTGGTCCCCTCGTATTTATAGAAAATTTTGGCAGGGGTATCCAGGGCTTTCTCCAGTCGATGCGCCCGATATAGAGTGGTAGGTCGCCAGGTACGGTAAATCTCCTGGACCTCTTCGGGGATTTCAATGTAATGCTCCGGGCTGAACTCTTGCATAATTAAGCCCATGGGGAAGAGCGGCGCCAAGTCATCGGGTGTTACTGGGTTGCCAGTACCTGGGTGAAGAACCGGTGGTAGTGGCTCGGGTAAATCAGGCAGGATGTTGTACCAAGAAGTTGGCATCTCCTTTTCATCAAGAACAAATTTTGTTTCCTTCATTGTCTCCTCCTTTTATTTTTTATTAGAGCTACTCTGCTAAGCTTAAGCTCTTAATTCCATCTGTCATCATCATGGATACAGCTAAGATACGATGAGTATATTATTACCGTGCAGTAAGTCTTTGTCAATACTCAAAAAGAAACTACAGGTCCTGAATTGTGATATACTCTTAGAGGAATAACTGTAGTGGTTCCTAAACGGAGGGCCGAAATTGCATGATGTGCTGGTTATAGGTGACGGACCAGCTGGGAGTCAAGTGGCCTATCGGCTGGCTGGGCAGGGGTATGATGTAGCGGTACTGGGAAAGAAAGAACCGGGGAGTCAAGTCTGCTGTACAGGCATTATTAGCCAGGTGTGCGCTAACGCCTTTGCCATTGATGAGGGTACTATCTTGGGGAGGGTAAGGAGTGCCCGTATTTTTGCACCATCGGGTAAACTAATCGAGCTATGGCGACGGGAGAATCAGGCTTGTATAATAAACCGATCAGCATTTGATGTGTCTATGGCCAACCGAGCTCAGAGTAATGGAGCACAGTATATGCCCAGCAGTCCGGCAAAATCTCTAACAGTCGAGGGTGATAGGGTAGTAGTTGAGCTAACTCGTGGTGAAGCAAACCTTAAGATTGAGGCAAGAGCCGCCGTTGTGGCCACTGGCTTTGGCACAAGACTAGTTGAGGGGTTAGGGAAGATTGGTGATTTCGTTATCGGAGCCCAAGCTGAGGTAGAGACAAGAGACATAGATGAGGTGGAGGTCTATTTGGGGCAGGAGATAGCTCCTGGCTTTTTTGCTTGGCTAGTGCCGACCTCACCACCTATGGCTCGGGTGGGACTCTTGGCGCGCCGCAATCCGGAATTTTATATACGAAAGCTACTATCCTCTCTCCATGCTCAAGGAAAAGTAGTCTCAGATGAGGAAAGCCCCAGTTATCGCGGGGTTCCACTTCAGCCACTGGCCCGAACCTACGGTGAGCGAGTGCTGGTGGTAGGAGATGCTGCTGGGCAGGTAAAGCCAACCACCGGCGGTGGTATCTATTATGGCCTGATGTGTGCTGATATAGCCGCTCATAATTTAGGGCGGGCACTGGAAAAGGATAACCTTTCGGCAAAAAGTCTAGCTAGCTATGAACGAGAATGGAAGAGAAAACTAGGGCGAGAGCTAAGGATTGGCTATTGGGGNAGGAGGTTTTTTGAGCACTTGAACGACAAACAAATTGACCGGATATTTGATATAATCAAAGCTAATGGTATTGATGATACTTTACTTAAAGCAGATGACCTGCCCTTTGACTCGCACGGTAAGGCGATATTGAGATTGGTCGGGCAAAGGGCACTGAGTCGGGCACTTCGGGTAATGAAAGTTCCTTTTCGAATTGGTACCCAGTTTTCCTAGGAGGTGTTTTCGAAGGTGGGTGGTGCTAACCAGAACGTGAACTTGGGGGAAGCAGCCGACAGTTTTCTGGCTGGTCTCTCAGCCAGTGAGAAAGAAATAAACAGGCAGGTGATTTATCGATTTGTTCGCTGGTTTGGCTGGAAACGACCTCTGGGGAGACTTACTGCCCCTGAGATAGCTAACTATGCCGGGCGAGTATCATCGTCTGATACAGACCATGTAAAAAAACTTGACCTAGTACGAGACTTTCTAGTCCATGCTAAGAAGGCAGGCTGGACCAAGGGTAATCTGGCTCTTCACCTTAAGGCCAAGAAAGGGAAAGGTAAAGCACCATCTTGGTCAAAGCAGACATCACCAGAGGCCATTGCTCTAACCCAGCATGGATATACTCAAATGAAGCAAGAACTGGTGGCTCTTAAAAGCAAACGACCTCAGATTGTTGATGACATACATAGAGCAGCTGCGGATAAGGACTTCCGAGAGAATGCCCCTCTGGCTGCCGCCAGAGAAGATCTTAGCCACCTTGAGGGGCGAATTAAGAAACTAGAAGAAATGCTAAACTCAGCAGTTCTTATTGGTGATCAACCAAAGATTACCCACAAGATCAGTGTCGGCAGCAGTATTGTCCTCCTTGATCTTACTTCTGGTGAGGAGATGCACTATACCATAGTCAATCCTAGGGAAGTAGCTCCGGCAAAAGGCAAGATTTCTAGTGCTTCACCAATAGGTAAAGCCATTATTGGAAGGGATCAGGGGGACAGTATAGAAATAAAGGTGCCGGCGGGTAGGCTAAATTATAAAATTAAACGGGTCGGGTCTGAGCAGACTTAATAGCCTAAAATATGGGTGTATAACTAAATGGTAAAAACTTCTCTACTGGGCTGAAAGAAAATTTCTATAGGCAGGGGGAATAAAAATGAATAAGCGGATAACCATTCCAATTATTGGTCTTCTGACGATCGGAGTTATTGTCGCAGGCGTTTTTTATACACAAGAGACTGGCAAAGTAAAAGATGCTCAGGATGAAATAGCTGCTCTAGAAGGGAATGTTTCTACTCTACAAACAGAACTAACTGCATCAGAAGTTGAAGTCTCTACTCTGGAAGCAGATTTGGCGGCGACAGAAGCTGAAGTTTCTACTCTGGAAGCAAACTTGACGGCATCAGGAGCTGAAGTCTCAACATTACAAGCAGACCTAGCAGTGTCAAAAGCCAGAGTCTCTACCCTAGAAGCGAAACTGGCGGTTGCAGAAGCCAAGGTTTCAGCCTTAGAAGCACAAGTCTCGACTCTCAAGGCAGAGGTTTCAACGCTGGAAACAGTTTTGGTGGAAGCAGGGTTACTAGTAACCTTTCCAGATGCCAATCTTGAAGATGCTATTCGTGAGGCAGTATATACTACTACCACGCCGGGTGCCCAAGGAGAAGCCATTTTTGAGGAGATATGCGCAATGTGCCATACTATCGGTGGTGGCATCCTAGTTGGCCCTGACCTTAGGGAAGTAACCAGCCGTCGAGATAGAGACTGGCTTATCAGTTTCATTATCTCACCAGAGCAGCTCATTGCTCAGGAAGATCCTCTGGCCATACAACTTCTTGAGGAATTTGACGATGTACTCATGCCCACGTTTGGACTTTCTGAACAGGAGGCGGAAGCAGCCTTGGTGTTTATTGAGATGGATATTCCTGAGCTTCCATCTGTAGACACGCCTGAAGGTCCAATTTACACTCACGACCTTGAAGCTCTCACCATATTGGGTGCCCGGGAGAGAGGTATCTTGGATCTCACCAGCATGGAATATTGTCTAAACCTACAAGAGATTTACCTTAGGGATAACGATATCAACGACATCTCAACCTTAGACGGTCTCACCAGCCTGCATTACCTTAGTCTTACGCGTAACAATATCAGCGACATCTCAGCCTTGGCTGGCCTTGCCAATCTGGAGACGCTTGGGCTTGGAGGCAATAATGTCAGTGACATATCAGTCTTAGAGGGCCTCCCTAACCTCAATGAGCTTTGGCTTTGGGGCAACAGTATCAGCGACATCTCACCACTCGCGGGGCTGACTACTCTGGTGGGGCTTGACATTGGACAAAACAATATCAGTGATATCTCGGTTGTAGCTGGTCTCACAAACTTGCAGTGGCTTTTCATTTATGACCTGAACATAAGTGATATCTCACTTTTGGCTGGTCTTACTAACCTGGAGAGGCTTGACCTTGAGGGCAATAATATCAGCGATATTTCACCCTTGGTGGCAAACAGTGGGCTTTCGGCGGGGGATACTGTGAATTTGATCGGTAATCCCCTAAGTGACACATCAGTGGATGTTTATATCCCTCAGCTTGAAGAAAGAGGAGTCATTATAGTATATTAGAATGGGTTGCAAATTGCGCTGGATTTCTTATATGAGACAAGAGAAGATGAGATAAGCACTTAGCTGTTTAGCCAGTAGCCCCGGATTTCTACTAGACTTAAATAAAACTTATGTAACCAGGATAAGCAAAAATGAATAAACGAATAGCTATTCCGATTATTAGTGTTCTAACAGTTGCGGCTATAGTGCTATGTGTTTTCTATTTTCAAGAGACTAGTAGACTAAATGATACTCAGGATGAAATAGTTGGTTTAGAAGAGAACATTTCAGCTTTAGAAACTGAACTACTTGAGTTGCACGCAGAAACTGCAGCATTAACACTAGCAGTCTTCTTGCCGGACGCGAATCTTAGAACTGCTATTCGTAAAGCCCTAAATAATCCCCAAGGTACGATTCACACTTACCAACTTGAAGCAATCGCCGTATTGGAAGCTTCACAGATGGGAATCTCGGACGTTACCGGGCTGGAATATTGCATAAGCCTGCACCTGATTGACCTTGAGGGCAATAATATCAGTGACCTCGCACCTCTGGTGGCAAATCGTGGGCTTGCGCAAGGGGATTTTGTTGATTTGAGGGATAATCCTTTAAACAACGCTTCAGTGGAGCTCTACATTCCTCAGCTTAAGCAAAGAGGGGTTGTTGTAGAATATTGAGATCAACTCGTTTATATGCTGGGCTTAATCTATGAGCTAAAATTTGATAATTAGTCAGCAATCCTTGACTTCTACTGGGTTGGGTAAGCATCTCTATAGCCAGGACGAACAAAAATGAATAAATGGATATTCATTTCGATTTCTATAGTTCTAGCAGTTGTGATTGTTGGTGTCGGAGTTCTTTATGCCCAGGAGACTGGCAAGCTAAAAGATACTCAGCCCGAAATAGTTACCTTGGAGTGGAATGTTTCGACTCTAGAAACTGAATTAGCTGAGTTGGAAGCAGGAATCTCAATTCTGGAAACAGACTTAGCGGCGGAGATAGGGTCCACTAAAGTGTATATGATGAGTGAGCTCCTATTTGGCAANGCNGTATTCCCTGAAATCGTTACCGTGCCGGTGGGAGGCACGGTCACTTGGACTAACCTAAGCTTTGAGCATCATGCCGCTGTCAGTTATCCCGACATCGCTTTACCTCCGCTATTTTATAGTGGTCTCATAGCGCCTGGTGAATCTTTCAGCTTCACTTTTACCCAGCCGGGTATTTATTACTATAACTGCTGGGAAGAAGACTGCGGCTTGCATCCCTATAGGGGGGGACAGGTTATTGTAGGATAGCCAGTGGTTGTTATGCTAAGGATAGGATTGACTTTGTGACTGGTTCTAATTCCTTTTCACTTATGGTAGCGAACATCGGGTTTTCGACACTGTGATGGTTTGAAGTTAGTCATTTATATGGTAGACTTAACTTATGAGCCAAGAAAAAATAAAGACTTGGATATTTAGCCAAAGTTTTTGGCGCCTGATGGACTAGAGCAGTAGCGCCCTAGTCAGGAGGAACAGAAATGCATAAACGGATAGCCATTCCAATCATGAGTGTGCTACTAGTCGCGGCTTTAGTACTCTGGCTTTTCTATGAGAATGAATCCTATGAACTAAAGGGCGCTCAGGCTAAAGTAGCTAGCCAGGGAGCGAATGTTGTCGCTCTAGAAAAAGAACTGAATGTCTCACAAACGACAGCCTCGACATTGCAAAAAACTGTAGATGTTCTGGAAACCGACCTGGCAGCAGCAGAAAGAAAAATTTTAAGACTGGAGGCGGACGAAGAATATCTGGAAAGTAATCTAGGAGTACCATCAATCACCTTCCCTGACCCAAAACTTGAAGCTGCCTTTCGTGATACTTTGAACAGACCCGAGGGGCCAATTTATGTAGCTGATCTTGAAGCCCTCACCACATTTGAGGATGATCCAGAAGAGCCGAGAGGCATCTCAGACCTCACCGGCCTGGAATATTGTGTAAACCTAGTGGGGCTTAATCTTGGGCTCAATAAAATCACCGACATCTCAGCCTTAGCCAGTCTTACTAAGCTGGAGTGGATTGATCTGTGGGCCAATGAGATCACCGACATCTCACCACTGGCGGGGCTTACTAACCTGAAATCAATTGTTATTACGGGTAACAATCTCACTGATATCTCNCCATTAGCCGGTCTTACTAATCTGTCTCAAATTAGCCTTACGAATAACAACATCAGCGACATCTCACCATTAGCCGGTCTTACCAAACTGGAGGGGCTTTACCTTGGGCGTAACAACATCAGTGACATCTCAGCCTTAGCCGGTCTTACCAAATTGTCAGGGATTTACATTGGGAGTAATAACATCACCGACATCTCGGCCTTAGCCGGTCTTACTAAAATGGTGTCGCTTTACATTGGGAAAAACAATATCATCGATCTCTCACCGTTGGCCGATCTTACTGGCCTGTGGTGGCTTGACCTTTCGGACAACAACATTAGCGACATCTTGCCACTGTTAACAAACAGCGGGATTGCGGAAGGGGACTTTGTGGATTTGAGGGGTAACCCCTTAAACAGCACATCAGTGGATGTCTATATCCCTCAGCTTGAGGAAAAGGGGGTCACTCTGGGAGGGACCACTGTAATGTTTTGAAGTTAGCCCATGTGTATGATGGACTTAACTTGTGAGCCAAGAAAAAAATAAAGACCTGTATATTTAGCCAAAATCTTTGGCTCCTAATGGACTAGAGCAGTAGCGCTCAAGTCAGGAGGAATAAAAATGAATAAATGGATAGCCATTCCAATCATGAGTGTTCTACTAGTCGCGGCTTTAGTACTCTGGCTTTTCTATGAGAATGAATCCTATGAACTAAAGGGCGCTCAGGTTAAAATAGATAGCCAGGGAGCGGAAGTTTCCACTCTAGAAAAAGAACTGAGTGACTCAAAAGCAATAGTCTCGACATTGGAAGAGACAAAAACTGTTCTGGAAGCCGACCTGGCATTAGCAGAAGGAGAAATCTTAACTCTGGAAGCGAAAGGACTAGCTCTGGAAGGTAATATAGGAGTACCATCAATCACCTTCCCTGACCCAAAACTTGAAGCTGCCTTTCGTGAGTATCTGAACAAGCCCGAGGGGCTGATTTACGCATCTGACCTTGAAGCCCTCACCACATTTGAGGATGATCCAGAAGATCCGAGAGGTATCTCAGACCTCACCGGTCTGGAATATTGTGTAAACCTAGTGGGGCTTAATCTTGGACTCAATAAAATCACCGACATCTCAGTCTTAGCTAATCTTACTAAACTGGGGTGGATTGATCTTTGGGCCAATGAGATCACCGACATCTCACCACTGGCGGGGCTTACTGATCTGAGGTCGCTTGTCCTTGCGACCAACAACATCAGTGACCTCACACCACTGGCCGGTCTTATTAATCTAGAAACGCTTAGCATGGCGGACAATAACATCAGCGACCTCTCGCCATTAGCTGGTCTTACTAACTTGAGATCGCTTAGCCTTACGCGTAACAACATCACCGACATCTCACCATTAGCCGGTCTTACTGGCCTGTATGACATTACCATTGGGAAGAACAACATCAGCGATATCTCAGCCTTAGCTAATCTTACTAAACTGTGGTCGCTTTGGATTGGGGAAAACAATATCACCGACATCTCACCGTTGGTCGGTCTTACTGACCTGTGGTGGATTGACCTTTCGGACAACAATATCAGCGACATCTTCCCACTGGTTCAGAATAGCGGACTTGCGATGTCGGACTTTGTGGATTTGAGGGGTAATCCCTTAAGCTCCACATCAGTGGATGTCTATATCCCTCAGCTTGAGGAAAGGGGGGTCACTCTAGGGGGAACCACTGTAATGTTTTGAAGTTAGCCCATGTGTATGCTGGACTTAACTTGTGAGCCAAGAAAAAAATAAAGACCTGCATATTTAGTCAGCAGTCCATATGGCGACAAAATATGCGACAAGTCTTCTTAAGCACAGAGGACGTAGAGATTATCGGGTGGGCTGAGGTCACCGAAAAAATGTCCTTAACTATTGAAATTAGGCCTCCTGATGGAACCATTGGCGGTACTGATAACGCACCTGATAGTGGTCTGAGCTTGGCTAATAGAATAAAACAGGTTACACCCAACATCAGCGACATTGTGCTCATCTTCAATACTGATGATGCCCAATTCTTCAAAGCCCTCAAATGCATTCATAACTAGTGCGTGATATAGTTATGAAAGCAAGGGGACATTCTTGTGATATCGATTTCACGGCTGCTCTGTGATAATATCGGCCCCGGTGATGACCTGCGCTACGGTGGACATAAACCTCCCATCGTGGTCTGGAACTGCACCAGACAATGCAACCTGCATTGCCTGCATTGCTATGCCGATGCTAAAAGTGTGTGCAGCCCGGAGGAAATGAGTACTGAAGAGGCAAAAATATTCATCCTCGGCCTGGCTGAGTTCAGTGTACCGGTGCTCCTTTTCTCTGGAGGTGAGCCACTACTCAGAAAGGATATATTTGAACTTGCTGCCTTTGCCAAAGAACAGGGCATAAGACCGGCTCTTTCTACCAATGGCACTTTAATCAACGACTCAGTAGCCGAAACGCTTCGTGAGCTCGGCTTCTCTGAGGTGGGTATCAGTCTGGATGGCATTGAGGAGAACAATGACCGCTTTCGCGGTAAAAAAGGTGCTTTTGAGTTGGCCCTTGGGGGTATCAGAACCTGCGTCAACAAGGGACTGAGGGTTTCGCTGAGACTGACCATCACCCAGTTCAACTACCGAGATATTCCGACCATTTTGCAGCTGGTAGAAAATGAGAATATAGACCGGGTCTGTTTCTATCACCTCACCTACTCCGGACGGGGCGGTAAACTGCAGGATGAAGGTCTTAGCCTTGAGAAGACGCGGGCAGTGGTAGACATGATTTGCCAGCGCACACAGGATTTTTTTCAGCGAGGTATGACCAAAGAGATTCTCACCGTGGATAATCATGCCGATGGTGTTTATTTGTATCTTAAGCTGAAACAGCAAACTCCACAGCGTGCCAAGAAAGTGCTGGCTTTGCTTAAAAAGAATGGCGGAAATAACTCCGGTATCAGAATAGGGGCGGTTGATGATTTGGGCAATGTCCACCCCGACCAATTCTGGTGGCACTACTCTCTGGGAAATGTGCTCAAACGAAAATTCGGTGATATCTGGATGGATACGGAAGAGCCATTGATGCGGGGACTGAAGAACCGAAAGGGATTACTTAAAGGTCGTTGCGGTCGGTGCCAGTACCTTGACCTGTGTAATGGTAACCTGCGGGTGCGAGCTGAGGCAGTTTACGGTGATATCTGGGCGGAGGATCCGGCATGTTATCTCACTGATGAAGAAATCGGGTTGGTATGATGGCAGCATCAAAAGATATTCTTACCCCAAAATTACAGCTGGTTGCATGGGAAATAACCCGAAGCTGCAATCTCTTTTGTGCCCACTGCCGCGCTTCGGCAAATTACGGGCCGTATGAGGGTGAGCTTTCATTTAAGGAGTGTTGCCGCCTCATTGACCAAATTTTGCAGGTGGGCAAGCCAATTTTAATCTTGACCGGTGGTGAGCCACTGCTGAGGCATGATATCTTTGAGATTGCCCAGTATGCTGTCAGCCGGGGGCTGCGGGTAGTTCTGGGCAGCAACGGAACACTCATCACCGAGGAAGTTGCTACTAGACTTAAAGATGTTTCAGTATCACGAATCGGGGTAAGTCTGGACTTTCCTACACCAGACCTTCAGGATAATTTCCGGGGCAAGGTGGGAGCCTTTGATGAGATAATTAGTGGCATAGCCATGGCGCAGCAGGCAGGTATTCCGGTACAAATCAATAGCACCATTACTAAGCTGAATGCTCCCTATCTGGATGACCTTTTAAGCCTAGCTTTCAAGGTGGGTGCTGTTGCCTTTCATCCCTTTATGTTGGTGCCCATCGGGCGGGGTAAGGATTTAGAATCAGTGGAGCTGCTACCACAGGAATATGAGGAAATCCTGAACTGGATTTATGATAAGCAGACGGAATTGGGAGACAGGATGTTCTTTAAACCGACTGATGCTCCCCACTACCTGAGAGTGCTGAGGCAGCGAGATAAAAAAAACAGATTACAGGGAGTGTCGCCAGTGGAAAAAACAAAACCTGTTGTTACGCCTAATCCAATGCACTCTCTCAGTCGGGGCTGCATGGCAGGCGTGGGCTTTTGTTTTATCTCTCATACGGGCAGGGTGCAGGGATGTGGCTATCTAGATGTAGCTGCCGGCAATATAAGGGAACAAAGCTTTAAGGAAGCCTGGTGCGATTCACCCTTGTTTCGAGATTTAAGAGATCTCTCTATGATTAAGGGAAAGTGCGGTCGCTGCGAGTATAAAAAACTTTGTGGCGGTTGCCGGGCGCGGGCTTATGAGACAGCCGGAGATTATCTTGAATCCGAGCCTTACTGCATATATGAGCCTCATTAGGCAATGAAGAATGCAATAAAGTTAAGAAAATGAAAATGTACTTTGATGATATTGATAAAAAACTGCTTAATGCCATACAGGTAGCTTTTCCCCTCAGACGGGAACCGTTTGCTGTTCTGGGGACTCGGCTAGGTATTAGTGCTGGCGAGGTGCTTCGTCGCATTGAGCGGTTTAAGCAGGGAGGGGTTGTCCGCCTGATAGGACCTGTCTTAGATGCAAGAAGGCTCGGTTATCAGACAACACTGGTAGCCATGAAAATAGCCCAGAATCGGTTAGATAAAGCGGCACAAGCCATTAGCCAACATACAGGGATAAGCCATTGCTATGAACGCTCCCATCATCTTAATTTCTGGTTTACCCTAGCTTTGCCACCCGGTGTTGAGACAGAGACAGAGTTACAAAAATTGAGTAATACTATAAAACCTGAGGCTATGTTGGAACTGCCGGCCTTGAGGCTTTTTAAAATTGGTGTATTCTTTGATATGTCTGGAGACGATCAGCGGATATCGGATACTGGTATTGCCCCGTCAAATATTCTTTACCAAAAAGTTGACCTTTCGCCGGCAGACAAGTTGGTAGTTAATGAGCTACAGCATGACCTGTCATTAGTTCAAAGACCTTTTGATCATAGTTCAAGGCGACTGGGCATGGATATAGACCAATTCCTGGCTCATTGCTATTCTTTGAAGCAACGTGGCATCATGCGACGGTTCGGTGCTTCTATTAAACATAATGAGGTCGGTTTTACGGCCAACGCCATGACCTGCTGGGTAGCTCCACCAGAGGTAGTGGAGACAGCTGGCAAAAAGTTGGCTGCTCTTCGTGAAGTAAGCCACTGCTATGAAAGAAAGACTGGCCCACTTTGGGACTATAATCTGTTTGCTATGATTCATGGAGATGCTAGGGAGGACTGCCAGCTGATAGCCGATAAGATTTCTCAAGAAACAGGGCTAAATGAATATGTTCTCCTGTTTAGCACCAAAGAATTCAAAAAGACAAGGGTAAAATACTTATTATGAAAAGAGATAGCCATATATTACCCTATTATCCCATTTTCCTGGGTATTAGTGGCAAGAGATGCGTGGTAGTGGGTGGTGGCGAAATTGCCCTACGCAAGGTAAGAGCACTTATTGAGCATGAGGCTGAGCTTAAAGTGATCAGCCCTGAACTTTGTCTAGAGCTAGCTCAAATGGCGGAGAAAGGGGTAATAATGGTATTGCAAAGAAGCTATAATGACGGAGACTTGGAGGGAGCTTTTATGGTTATTGCCGCCACTGATGATGGCAAGATAAATGCCAAAGTAGCTCGAGAGGCGAGAGAGAGAGGAATTCTGGTCAATGTGGTGGATGACCCGAAGCAGTCTACTTTTATCGCCCCCTCATATCTGCGTCGTGGTGGGCTTGCCATCGCTGTCTCTACAGACGGTAAGAGCCCGGCATTAGCACGAAAAATCCGAACTAAGCTAGAAAAGGACTTTGGAGCTGAATATGCTTCGCTGGTTCTCATGATTAGTGAAATTCGCTCTGATCTGAAGAACCAAGGAATTAAGATTGGTGGTGGGACTTGGCAGAAGGCCATAGATCTGGATGCGCTTCCCCGGATGCTTAAGGCTGGTCAGAGCGAGAAAGCCAAGGCTACCCTACTTGCCAATTTGGAGCGTCTTAGACGGACGAAAACATGAGGTGGAGCTAGCCGATATGTATGTTAGTCTAGTAGGTGTAAATTATAGCACCACGCCAGTCAGGTTCCTTGAGAAGCTGACCATTAGCACATCCCAGCTTCAGGATAGTCTATTACTACTCCGCCAATATGTACCTCATGGCATTATCTTCTCTACCTGCAACAGAACTGAAGTTTATGCCATGGGGGATGATGACTATTCTACGGAAGAAGCCACCTTCAACTTCCTAAATGCCATGATGGGCGTCTCTTTTGCAGATGTGCTACCCTATGTTTACCTCTGCAAGAATAAAACAGCATTTAGGCATCTATTTCGTGTAGCCAGTGGGCTTGACTCAATGATTATTGGTGAATTTGAGGTCTTGGGCCAGGTAGGGCGTGCCTTGGACGCTGCTGAAAAAGCTCGAATGGTGAATTTACCTTTACGCAATTTGTTTCGACACGCTATTGGAACTGGTAGACGTGTTCGGGAGGAAACCGGAATCAGCAAGAACGCCCTTTCCGTTAGCTCAGTAGCGGTAGACCTAGTGACAGGAGTTGTCGGCGACCTAGCTAACTGCAAGATTCTGGTCATTGGGGCTGGCGAAGCGGGAAGACTGGTAGCCAAAGCAGCGAGTGAAAGAGGGGCTTCTCAAATAATTGTTGCCTCTCGCTCCAAGGAAAGCTCTTCAGCTCTCGCTGAAGCTCTGGGTGCTAGTTGGGTTACCACCAGTAACCTGAGGGAGGAGTTGAGCGCTTCCGATATAGTCATCAGTTGCACTGGGGCACCTCACTTAATGCTGAAGCAGCAACAGGTGGAGACGGCAATGAGTACCCGCCCTGAACGCCCCTTGGTAATCGTTGATATCGCCGTCCCTCGTGATGTGGAGCTTGGAACAAAGCAAATAAACAATGTTTTCCTTTACAGCATTGATGACCTTACTGAGACTTCGACTTTGAACCGTAAGCAGAGGGAACGTGAAATCCAAAGGGCGACAAAGATTATAAAGCCTGAAGTGGATAAGTTCACTACTTGGTGGCAAGCTTTACAGGTAAAGCCGGTAGTCAGTGCTCTGGTGAAGAAGGCTGAAGATATACGCCAGGGGCAACTAGACTTGACCTTTAAGAAATTGCGAGGACTCTCTGATGAGGAGAGGGAAAGTTTGGAAGCCATGACCAAGGCAATCGTCACCAAAATACTCAATGACCCGGTACAGTATCTTAAAAAAACAGGATATGGCAGGAAGGATTATACTCAGATAGTCAACGAACTTTTTCAGTTGAATGTGGAGAAACCGGAATGAGGAAGAGTGTCATTATTGGTTCCCGAAGTAGCAGGCTGGCTCTGGTTCAGGCTGGGTCAATACTAGGCCAACTAAGAGAGGCTGACTCCTGCCTCAAGTTCAACATTGGTAAGATAGTAACTGAAGGTGATCGTAGTCACCACCTTCCTCTGGATCAAATGCCAGGGGTTGGGGTATTTGTTAAAGAATTGGAAACAGCCCTACTTGATGGGAGGGTTGATATAGCTGTGCACAGCCTTAAAGATATGCCCACTGAAATTCCAAAAGGACTTTATTTGGCAGTGGTAACCAAGAGACTTGACCCCCGAGATATTCTGGTATCCAGAGCGGGAAAGCTTGCTGATCTGGCTCCTGGCTCAAGGATAGGTACCGGCAGTATCCGGCGTGCCGTCCAGCTTATATCCTACCGCCCCGATTTGGAAGTATGCTCTTTAAGAGGTAATGTTAATACTCGCCTGCGAAAGGTATTTTCCGGTGAACTTGATGGGGTGATATTGGCGGCTTCAGCCTTAATCCGTTTAGGCTGGCAAGATAGAATAACCGAATATTTACCTTTGGAGCATTTTCTCCCACCAGCAGGACAAGGTACGCTAGGAATAGAGATACGAGCCAATGATAAAGAAATAGGGGAGATTGTTTTGCCTCTTAATCACCAGCCGACCTGGCAAAGTGTAGTCGCCGAGCGAACCTTTCTCAGCGCTCTGGGTGGCGGATGCCGTGCTCCGATAGCTGTGCTAGGAAAGATTAATGATAATACATTAAACCTTACCGCAATGGTTGCTGAAGTTGGGGGTGAAAAAATTCTGCGTGCTTCAGGGGAAGGTAGCATCACCATTCCGGAGCAGGTAGGAAATCAACTGGCACAGAAGATACTGGAAATGGGAGCATCCGAATTTATCGCCGAAGCGAGGATTTAAGTGAAAAAGGGGAAGGTATATCTAGTAGGTGCTGGGCCCGGCGATGCTGGCCTAATTACGGTGAAGGGAGTGAGTTGCCTCCGTCAAGCCGATGTAATTATTTATGACTGTCTTCTTGATACGAAGCTTTTGGACTCAGCCCCCCCTGAGGCGGAGAGGATATATGCGGGTAAGACTCCAAGCTATCACGCTAAGAAGCAGGCTGAGATTAATCAATTGCTGGTAGAGAAGGCTGAAGAGGGTAAAACGGTGGTAAGACTTAAAGGGGGTGACCCATTTCTTCTGGGACGAGGGGGAGAAGAGGCGGAGGCACTGGTGCAAGCTCATATTCCGTTTGAGGTAGTGCCCGGGATATCGTCAGCGATAGCTGTCCCTGCCTATGCTGGTATTCCGGTGACACATCGTCGTTTATCGTCGTCGCTTACCATTATTACCGGGCATGAGGACGCCAGCAAGGGCAGATCAAGCGTTGCTTGGGAAAAACTGGCTACCGGGGCGGATACTTTAATTTTTCTTATGGGTGTCGGTAATTTGTCTCAAATAGTAAGACAACTGCTAAATAATGGGTGTGCTCCCACCACTCCTATAGCTTTAATAAAAAATGGCACCGGGCCTCGTCAGGAAACTATAGTCGATAGCCTAGCCGATATTGTAGTCAAAGCAGAAAGTAAAAACTTCAGCCCACCGGCAGTAATAGTGGTTGGAGATGTGGTAAAACTAAAAGAGAAGCTTCGCTGGTTTGATTGTAAACCACTCTTCGGCAAAAGGATACTGGTCACTAGGGCGTGTACTCAGGCTAGCTCATTAAGCCAGCTTCTTTCAGAGCAAGGTGCCCAACCTATTGAGATGCCAGCTATTGAAATAAAAGCTATACCATCTACTGAGGAGCTTGACCAGGCCATCTTAAACTTACAGAGCTATAAGTGGCTCGTTTTTACCAGTGCTAATGGTGTAGAGCCCTTTTTTGAGCGGCTGTATACTCTAAATCGAGATGCCCGGTGGCTTAAGGGCATTAAAATCGGTGTTATTGGCCCAGCCACTGCCAAGGCTTTAGAGGTGAGGGGGCTACGCCCTGACTATCTGCCCCAAGTGTATACCAGACAGGGCTTTTTAGCCGGCCTTAAGAGTCAGAAGATTGCCGGCGGCCGCTTTTTACTTCCTCGAGCTGACATAGCAACCAGAGAGTTAGCTGATGGAATTATCCGGCTTGGCGCCGAAGTGCACGAGGTAATCGCGTATAAAACTGTTCCCACGACTGAGGCTATTTATAGGGGAAAACAGATGCTTTTGGCTGGCAAAATTGACATTATTACCTTTGCCAGTTCCTCTACGGTAACCAACATGTTATCCCTGATAAATGGTAAGCAAGAGGTATTAGAAAGGGTAACAGTTGCCTGTATTGGCCCGGCAACAGCGGCTACAGCGGCTAAAGCCGGACTAAAGGTAGATATAGTTGCCTGCGACCATACCATTCCTGGGCTAGTAGAGGCTATGGAATTCTACTTTCAAAGAGGTCGGAAAGGAGATTAAATGACTGGTTTTCCACAACTACGCTTGCGTCGTTTGCGGCGGACGCAACCACTTCGAGCACTGGCTCAAGAAACACGGCTTGAGGTTGGCGACCTAATTTACCCTCTCTTCATAGTAGAAGGCAGCGGCTTAAAGCAGGAAATATCCTCTATGCCAGGCATCTCCCGTTATTCAGTAGACCTCCTGCCTCAAGAGATTGAGGAGATAGCCAAACTTGGTATCCCAGGAGTACTCCTTTTCGGGATACCTAAGGATAAGGATGAGGCCGGCTCTCAAGCTTATCACCCAGATGGGATCGTTCAACGAGCGATACAGACCGTCAAGGGAGCAGTGCCGGAGTTAATAGTAGTGACCGATGTGTGTCTCTGTGAATATACCAGCCATGGGCACTGCGGTATTGTAGTGGATGGCGAGATTGATAACGACCAGACCCTGCCCCTTCTAGCGAGGACAGCTCTATCCCATGCTGAAGCTGGTGCTGATATAGTAGCCCCTTCAGACATGATGGATGGCAGAGTAAAGGTGGTTCGGGAGGCTCTGGATGGAGCCGGATTTCATGACACTCTCATACTCAGTTATGCAGCAAAATACGCTTCGGCTTTCTTTGATCCCTTTCGTGATGCGGCTGAGTCTATACCCCAATTCGGCGACCGCCGCTCATATCAGATGAACCCACCCAACTGGAGGGAGTCTTTAAGGGAGGTTGAACAGGACATTGCTGAGGGAGCCGATATGGTTATGGTCAAGCCAGCTCTAGCTTATCTGGATGTAATACGTGCAGTGCGAGATAATTTTAACTACCCGTTGGCAGCCTATAATGTGAGTGGTGAGTTTGCTATGGTAAAAGCGGCCGCCAAGTGTGGCTGGCTGGATGAAAGACAAGTCATCCCAGAGATTCTAATGGCTATTAAGAGAGCCGGGGCGGATATTATCATCACTTATCATGCCAAGGAAGTGGCTCAATGGGGAGTACTTGGCTGAGGATATAAATATGCTCAATCGAGAGCGTTCCGAAAAACTCTTTGCCCAAGCTCAGAGCTATTTGCCGGGTGGTGTCAGTAGTCCGGTGCGTGCTTTCAAGGCAGTTGGGGCAACCCCCCTTTTTATAAGAAAGGGAGCAGGCTCTAAGATCTATGATGAAGACAGCAACCAGTTCATAGACTATATCTGCTCTTGGGGCCCGCTTATCCTTGGTCACTCTCACCCAGAGATAGTTGGTGCCCTCAAAAAGGCGGTAGAGGGGGGTATAAGCTTTGGTGCCCCCACTGAGATGGAGACAATGCTGGCCAAGGCTATCGGCGAGGCTATGCCCTCTATTGAAATGCTCCGCTTTGTAAGCTCAGGCACCGAAGCTACCATGAGCGCTATTCGTCTAGCTCGGGCATTCACCCGAAGAGATAAGATAGTGAAGTTTGCCGGTGGCTATCACGGTCACTCAGACGGACTCCTAGTCAGAGCTGGCTCGGGGGTGGCTACCCTGGGAATACCTGACTCTACCGGTGTCCCCCGAAGCTTTGCTGAGAATACGCTGGTAGCCCCCTATAATAATATCGAAGTTGTGGAGCAGCTTTTTAAGCGCTATCCCGGGGAGATTGCTGCCATAATCGTTGAGCCGGTGGCGGCCAACATGGGTGTTGTGCCACCGCAACCCGGCTTCCTTAAACGCCTTCGCCAGTTGACCGAGGAGTTCGGATCGCTACTTATTTTTGATGAGGTAATCACTGGTTTTCGCATAGCTTATGGCGGCGCTCAGGCACTCTATAGGATAACCCCCGATTTAACCTGTCTGGGAAAGATTATTGGTGGCGGATTACCAATAGGGGCCTATGGTGGTAGAAAAGATATTATGCAATTGGTGGCTCCCCTAGGTTCTGTCTATCAAGCTGGTACTCTCTCAGGTAATCCCCTGGCTATGACAGCCGGTNTTTTGACTCTTAAAATTCTGAGTCAGCTCGAGGGCTATAATCAACTAGAGGTAAGCTCAGCTCTTCTGAAAAAGGGTATTGTCGATGCGGCAACTAAAGCCGGTATAGTTATTCAGGTGCCAAGGGTGGGTTCTCTTCTTACTATTTTCTTCTCTAAAAAACCTGTACTTGACTATGATGTAGCCGGACGTGCTGATACACAGCTTTATAGCAGGTTCTTCCAGCAAATACTGGCCGGTGGTATATATTGGCCACCTTCTCAGTTTGAAGCCGCTTTTGTCTCTATGGCTCATACTGCTGAAGATATTCACATTACAGTTGAGGTAGTAGCCAAAGCCCTAAAGTCCGTTTCGTAGAACTCAAGAAAGCTTAGCCTTGACAAAGAAGCGACAATACGGTAGGATTACTTTAGAAAATAGAATAAGGCAAAGGCTGGGAACGAGACTAGTAAGCCCCCAGCGAGGCTTAAGAGAGCTGGGTAAGGTGAGAGCCGGTGCTGACGCAGGGGTTGAATGGGCTCGGGAGCTGCAAACCGAAAGGGATTTATACCAAGTAGGCTTTGACGGAAAGGGCATCGTTACTGGGGCCCGGGATATTGCTGCTAAGATAGTGGAGCTGTATCTGAAAAGAGATGATTGCTGTTTTTGGTAATCAAGTAGGGTGGTACCGCGAAGGAACAACCTCTTGCCCCTATGGGTGAGAGGTTTTTTATTATTAGACGGGGATTATATGTATTATCCCACATTAGAAGAGGTCAAAAGATATAAGAAGGATGGCAATCTGGTGCCCATTTACAGGGAGATTGTTGCTGATTTGGAGACGCCAGTGTCTGCCTTCTTGAAGGTGAGGCAAGGTGCCTATTCTTTTCTTTTAGAGAGTGTTGAAGGGGGAGAGCAACTAGCCCGTTATAGCTTCATTGGCACTGAGCCCTACCGAGTATTAGTCACTAAAGGAAAGGATAAGACCGACCCGCTACCTCTCCTTGCTGAGGAGCTAGCTAAGTATAAGATGGTACCCGTTAGTGGTCTTCCACGCTTCTGTGGTGGCGCTGTCGGTTATCTGGCTTACGAAGCGATAACTCGCTTTGAGGAGCTACCCTCTCCAGACCACGACCCATTGGATCTACCGGAATCACTATTTATGTTTGTGGACAGTATGCTTATCTTTGACCATGTCACTCATAAAATTAATGTCTTAAGCTATGTCACCCTTGATGGAGATATAGAGGCAGCCTATCAAAGAGCTGTGATCAAGATTGACAATTTAGTGAAAAGGTTGAACCAACCACTTAAGACGAGCCAGCATACGAAGGCTGCTCCTCATCCTATAAATAACTACACGCTTTCCTCAAACCTGACCAAGGGGAAGTTTAAGATCTGTGTGGACAAGATAAAGCAGTATATTACTGCTGGTGAAGCTATTCAGGTGGTCTTATCGCAACGTTTGGCTCAAGCTACTGATCTTCCTCCCTTTGAAATCTACCGGGCGCTACGCAGCATCAATCCCTCCCCGTATATGTTCTTTTTTGATTTTCCCGGCTTTCATATAATAGGGGCTTCCCCTGAGATTTTGGTAAGAGTAGAGGATGGTATAGTGACGACTCGGCCTCTGGCTGGGACTAGGCCAAGAGGAAGAAACCAAAGTGAAGATGACATACTGGAGCAAGAACTTCGTAGTGATGAGAAGGAACGGGCGGAGCACATTATGCTGGTGGATTTGGGTCGTAATGATATTGGGCGTGTCAGCCAGCCAGGAACCGTTACTGTTAGTGAGTTGATGGATGTTGAGCGTTACTCACATGTTATGCACCTAGTTACCCATGTGCAGGGCAGGCTGCGACAGGACATGACCGTCATGGATGCCCTTAAAGCTTGCTTTCCAGCTGGCACGGTAGCCGGGGCGCCTAAAATTCGGGCTATGGAGATAATCGCTGAGCTTGAGCCAGAGAAAAGAGGCCCCTATGCCGGAGCAGTGGGTTACTTCTCCTTCTCGGGTAGCATGGATATGGCGATAGCTATAAGAACTATGGTAGTAAAAAATGGAACTGCCTATGTGCAGGCAGGGTGCGGTGTTGTCTATGACAGTCTGCCTGAGCGTGAGTATGATGAAAGTATGAACAAAGCTAGGGCACTACTTAAAGCTATTAGCCAGGCTGAGAGCACAAGATCTGATATCTGAGGGGGGGAGCAATGCTGTTACTGATTGATAACTACGATAGCTTCACCTATAATCTATTTCAGTACTTGAGTGAGATGGGTGAGGAGGTAGTGGTGGTGCGGAATGATAAGACAACACTTGAGGAGATTGAGCAGATGAGGCCTCAGCGGATAATGATCTCGCCGGGTCCGTCAACACCACTTAAGGCTGGTATCTCCAACGATGTCATTAGGCATTTTGGATCCCGGTTGCCGATACTCGGTATTTGCCTAGGACACCAGTGTGTCGGTTATAGCTATGGTGGTAAAATTGGACAGGCTAAAGATATCATGCACGGTAAGTCGTCCCAGATATATCATAATAGTCAGGGGGTGCTGACCGGGCTAACCAGCCCCTTCTCCGCTATTCGCTACCACTCACTAATAATTGAGCGTGAGGGACTACCCGACTGTCTTGAGATAACCGCTTGGACAAATGACGGCACCATTATGGGCTTGAAACATCGCCACTACCAAGTAGAGGGTGTCCAGTTCCATCCCGAATCGTTTATGACCGAAGCCGGGAAGGATGTATTAAGGAATTTCTTGAAGAGAGGAATAATAATCCATGATTAAAGAAGCTATTAAAATTTTGGTATCCGGGCAATCACTAACTGAAAAACAGGCGGCATCGGTTATGGAGGAGATAATGCGGGGTGAGGCTACCCCGGCTCAGTTTGGTGCNTTTGTTACCGCNCTCAGNNTCAAAGGGGAAACANTTGACGAAATNGTGGGCATGGCTAAGACNATGAGGGCTAATGC
>NZEH01000041.1:0-8984 GCA_002690375.1 Dehalococcoidales bacterium | reverse complement strand
CNGTGANTATTAGNGANCCANTGGTGGATACCTGTGGNACCGGCGGTGATGCTTTAGGCACCTTCAATATCTCTACAGCGGCGGCTTTTGTTGCTGCCGGTGCCGGGCTTAAAGTAGCTAAACACGGCAACCGGGCTATATCAAGCCATTGTGGCAGTGCTGATGTATTGGAGACTTTAGGTGTTAAGGTTGACCTTAATGCTGAGCAGGTTAAGAGATGCCTTGAGGAGGTGGGTATGGGTTTTATGTTCGCCCCGCTATTCCATCCAGCGATGAAATATGCGGCCGCTCCGAGGCGTGAAATTGGCATTCGGACAGTGTTTAACATTATCGGTCCACTTACCAACCCGGCTGGTGCCAGGGCTCAGGTGCTGGGTGTTGCTGATGAATTGCTGGTGCAGAAGCTGGCTTCAGTGCTTAATGGTCTGGGCTGTAAGCATGCTCTGGTAGTCCACGGCGAGGACGGCTTGGACGAAATCACTATTACCGGCAAAACTAAGGTCTCGGAACTAAAAGACGGCTCTATTACGAGCTACAGCATTAGTCCTGATGATTTCGGTTTATCCCGGGCTAGTTTGGATAGCTTGAAGGGTGGCACCACGTCAGAAAATGCTCTCTTGCTGCGTAGAATTCTCGCGGGTGCTCTCGGTCCTCAGCGAGATGTGGTGCTAGTCAATGCTGGTGCTGTGCTATTGGCTGGAGACAAGGTAAAAACGCTTAAAGAGGGGATAGCTTTAGCTAAAGAGGTAATAGACAGCGGTCATGCCTGGGCAAAACTGGGGCAGCTAATCAAATTCAGCCAAAGTTTTGCCTAATCAGAGATTGTTTGCTATATAAGGGACATTGCGAGAGGTATTAATGACGAAACAATCTCATATATGGTTTGAGATTAATTCACTTTATTCGCAATGACAAACAAGGAGTCGCTAAACGACCTCTGAAATAGAGGTTTGACCATGAGAGCTTAGAAGGATGTTTTTAGATCAGATAGTGAAAGATAATCGGCGAGAGCTTGAAATTAGAAAGCATAGCTTTCCCTTGTCAATGCTTAAAAAGATGGCTTTAATGCAACCTCCACTTATTGATTTGGCTTCGGCGTTACGTGGCGACCGTATGCAGATCATTGCCGAGGTAAAAAAAGCATCGCCATCTAGGGGTATTATTCGCCATGATTTTAATCCGGTGGAAATAGCCCAAACTTATGCTGCTAACGGTGCTTCAGCCATATCGGTACTGACTGAGGCTCTATATTTTAAGGGTAGCTTAAGTCATCTGAGAGATATCAAAAAGGCATTGAGAAATAAGGGAATACCTCTGCTAAGAAAGGACTTTATTCATGATCCCTATCAGGTCTATGAATCGCGGGCTTACGGTGCTGATAGCCTATTACTTATCGTGGCTATCTTGACACCTGAAAAGTTGGAGGAGTTACTATTGCTAAGTCATGAGCTGGGTATGAACTGCCTGGTGGAAGTGCATAGCAAGGCTGAGCTTGAAATTGCTCTGAAGAGTGAAGCTAGGATTATCGGCCTAAATAACAGAGACTTAAAGACATTTACCGTGGATTTGACGGTCACCCAGCGTCTGCGACCGCTTATCTTAGAAGACCGAATAGTGGTCAGCGAAAGTGGCATAAATGACCGAAGTGACTTGGAAAAGCTAAAAAAATGCGCCGTCGATGCAGTTCTTATCGGTGAATCTTTAATGGCAGCAGCAGATATAGCGGAAAAGATGAAGAAGTTATTAGCTGCCGATTTTTAAGATGAAGGGTTACAATCATTAAAATAAAGATTTGCGGGCTATCTCGGCTAGAGGACGCAATAGCGTCAGCTAAAGCTGGAGCCGATTTCTTGGGGCTGGTTTTCGCCCCCAGCCGCCGTCAGGTCTCTCTTGAAAAAGGATTACAGATATCCGAAGTGATTCGCAATCTTGTGCCTCGCCCGGCGGTGGTTGGCGTTTTTGTAAATATGGGAGCAAAGGAGATTAATCGTATCGCCGACTACTGCCGATTGGATTGGGTGCAACTCAGCGGCGATGAAAGTTGGGGTTACTGTCGGGAAATTGAGAGACCAATTATAAAGATCATTCATGTATCAGCTAATAAAAGTATCAAGAAAATCATGACCGAAATAGAGGGGGGCTACAAATTATCCCTAAAACAAGAGATTGTTTGCCTTCTTGACTCAAAGGGCCAAGACTCTTATGGTGGCACGGGTGAGGTCTTTAACTGGCAATTGGCTGAGGAGGTATCAGCCAGGTTCCCAGTAATTATTGCTGGCGGGCTTACTCCAGTTAATGTCGATAAGTTAATAAAGCAGGTCAAGCCTTGGGGAGTGGACGTCTCTACCGGTGTAGAGACGGGTGATCAAAAAGACGCCTCAAAAATCAAAGCTTTTATCGAGGCGGCAAGAAAATGATGGGACTAGAATTGGGTTTTGGTGACATCGTTAAAATTGTAGAGAAACTTTAGGTATGTGTGAAAAATTACAAAAATAACCTCGTGGGAGTCTTCTAAAAAAGTAACCAAAGATGTCTGACACTTTCTAGAGATGGCATAGAGAGCTTATCAGATACTCCTCACGCTGTTAAAAGGAGGTACGCTATTGCTACCTGATGATAGAGGATATTTTGAGGACTATGGCGGGCGGTTTGTCCCCGAGACTCTGATGCCGGGTTTGGATGAGCTAGCTAAAGCCTATAAGCAGGCTAAGGCCGACGCTACCTTCTGGACTGAGTTTGATTCGTTGTGCCGCAACTACGTTGGTAGGCCGACACCGCTTTACCTAGCGGAAGGATTGAGTAGACACTGCGCTGGTGCCCGGATTTTTCTTAAAAGGGAAGACTTGGCTCATACCGGAGCCCATAAAATTAACAATGCTCTAGGACAGGGGCTTCTAGCCCGGAGAATGGGAAAGCACAGAATCATCGCCGAGACCGGAGCTGGCCAACACGGTGTGGCTACTGCTGCCATATGTGCTAAGCTGGGGCTTGAGTGCATTATCTATATGGGCGAAGAAGATGTGCATCGCCAGGCACTAAATGTCTTCCGAATGAAGCTAATGGGTGCTGAAGTTAGGACTGTTTCTGATGGTAGCCGAACGCTAAAGGATGCCATCAACGAGGCGATAAGAGACTGGGTTACCAATGCTAGGGATACATACTATCTCCTAGGTTCGGTAGTTGGTCCCTATCCATACCCGCCGATGGTGCGTGATTTCCAATCGATAATTGGGAAGGAGACAAGACAGCAAATACTGGATAATCAGGGGAGTCTGCCCAATTATATTATCGCTTGTGTTGGTGGGGGCAGTAATGCCATTGGCATTTTCTATCCCTTTTTAGATGATAAAGATGTCAAGTTGATTGGGGTGGAGGCCGCCGGTAAGGGGCTTAAAAGTGGGAAGCACGCCGCCTCTCTGGTTTTGGGAAGAGTAGGGGTGCTCCACGGGACAAAGTCTTATATTCTCCAAGATGATGATGGGCAGATTAGGGAAACACACAGCATTTCTGCAGGACTTGACTATCCGGGTGTAGGACCTGAGCACAGCTACTTAAAGGACAGCGGGCGTGCCACCTATGTTGCTGTAAGCGATAAGAAAGCCCTTGAAGGCTTTCAGTTGCTGTGCCGTAGCGAGGGCATTACTCCTGCCCTTGAGTCGGCTCACGCTATATCCTATGCTACTNAGNTAGCCGCTTCNCTAANTAAGGAGCAAATTATCGTGGTNAATCTCTCTGGNCGTGGTGATAAGGATATGNATATAGTAGCTCAGGCACTGGGGGTAAAGNTTTGAGCGGTATTGCTTCTGTCTTTAGCCAGCCGANTCATAAAGCCCTTATAGCCTATGTCACTGTGGGTTANCCCAGCATTTCGGCTACNATGNAGGTGGTTCCCNTNCTTGCCTCGAGTGGCTGCGATATAGTGGAGCTGGGGATACCCTTCTCTGATCCCTTGGCTGATGGTGCCACTATACAAAAGGCAAGCTTTTCTGCCATTGAGAATGGGGTTACTCCCCAGCTTTGTCTTGAGGTAGCCGAGCAGTTGAGCCAGAAGGTTAGCATACCACTGGTGTTTATGACTTACTTTAATCCGATCTTGAGTTATGGTCAGGATAAATTCTTAAAGGCCTGCGCTAGTTCAGGTATAAGTGGCTTAATCATTCCTGATCTACCTCCTGAGGAGGGTTTAGAGATGGAGACCATCATCCAAAAGCAGAATCTTGACCTGATTTATCTGTTGGCGCCGACTAGTACTCAAGAACGCATCAGGCTGGTGGCTGAGAGATCGCGGGGATTTATCTATCTTGTCTCGGTAACCGGGGTTACCGGAGCTAGGCAAGAGCTGCCTGCTGACTTGGAGGCCTTCTTGACTAGGGTGAGAATGGTAGCCCACCAGTCTCTTTGTGTTGGCTTCGGCGTATCTACCATAGATCAAGCAAGACGGGTGGCCCAGACAGCTGACGGGGTTATTGTCGGCAGTCGGCTAATTCAGCTTATGGAGGATGAGGATAATTTCGTATCGACGGTCAGTAGTTTCATAAAGGAGTTAAGACAGGTTCTTGATGAGTAGACTAAGTAGGAGAGAAGTTGACATAAAAAGCGTGAATTCGTGGTCTGAATGGGTGGATTTGAACCGTTGACCAAACTGCAGATGCTTACTCTACAATAACCGTTGCTTCCTCCCCGTCGTGGCGCTCGCAGTGATAGGTAAAAACGCCAGCCTCGGTAAAAGTATAGATAAATACGTCCCGATAACCCCATAAGTCTTCATGGAAAAGTCCAGTATCACTGGTAATAGTATGCGGGTACTGAATCTGACTTGTTACGTCTAGGTCACTCCAAGCAACTGTGGTCCCTATGGGGACAGTTACAGGATCTGATTGGTAGCCTGGGACTTCGTTGCCCCCGTAAATCTTTTGTATGAAGATAGTCGGTGGTGGTGGCATCATTTCAATGGTGGCACTTACGCTGTCTGCCACAATACTTTCCTTACCATCCATATCTACAGCAGTTACGGTAAACCAATATTCGATGTCGTTCATGAAAGCAAACAAAGCCAATCTAACCCCGGGTACTCTATATTTGGTTGCCTGGTAGCTAACATCCGTTATGTCGTCGATTTTGGCAATGGGGGAGAGATCAGCAACAGATGTTATCTCTTCCTCAGAAGCATAAATATAGTAATAGAGGAAGTCCGTGGCATCACTCGGGGCCCAGGATATGTCTATCTGTCCGTGACGGTCATAAGAGGTATCGGTTGCGATTAAACCGGTTATCGCTGGAGGTGGTGTTCTAAGTTCGCGGGTAGCAATTGTAGCAACTAGTATTATAAGTATAAATCCTACTACCATTATGGACAGTATCCCAATTACCCAGAACTCTTTTCTCAGAGCCACTATTTCCCTTCTCCTTTTCTTCTTCTTCTTCGGTTACTCATCCGCCAACCAGTCCTTTAGCTGAATCAATATTCTCATTATCAAGTGATTTATACTAATACTGATGCGTAAACTTGTCAAGTCATTGTGATTCATTTGGTAGTGTTTGGTTAAAACCTGCTAATAACAACACGATTATTTACGGACAGCCATTCGTAATTGAGTCTAGTAATGAAGGAATTGATTAATTCAGGTGTTATTCTTTCATTGCAGTATTGGAGAAACGCTTGTAGAGTATACCTGTGGAGTTCTATTGTTTTTAGGGATAAACTTTGTCTTCTACTATTCAGGAAGTCTGTTAACAAAGACTCTTTATTTGTTGTTAACAAGTGACTGGAGGATTGATGTAAAGCGGGGAATAACTTGACATAACAGGATAGCTTTGAATTAGGATTAATGGTCGGGGTGGGCGGATTTGAACCGCCGACCACCTGAACCCCATTCAGGTGCGCTACCGGGCTGCGCTACACCCCGAATTTAAATTTCTTAGTTATACTAGCATAGCTCACCAGCACTAGCAAGCTCAAGGCTTGTACCAATACTGTCATTCATAGACGCATCTTTTTTAATATGCTAATATGGTGCTTTGGGTTACCGATCTGGTATGACAAAGGAGCCACCGCTATTATGACGGTCCGAGAAGTACGGCATCTCCCGGATACAGTGCTGAGAGGAAAAGCCAAAAGAGTATCAATCATTGATAAATCAATTCACCAGTTTATTGATGACATGATAGCAACAATGCAGCATACAAATGGAGTGGGCTTAGCCGCGCCACAGATTGGAGTACCCCTTCGGATCGTGGTACTTAAGATGCCCGAAGAAGAACCATTAGTTATAATCAACCCGGAGATTGTAAAACGCTCCGGAGAGAGGGAGGTTGTTGAAGGCTGCCTCAGCGCTCCAGGCTACCAGGGACTGATCAAGCGCTCAACTTCGGTCACCGTCAAGGGGTTAAGCCGAGAGGGAGCAAAAATAAGAATTAAAGCCACTGACCTTATGGCTCAAGCATTGGAACATGAACTGGATCATCTAAACGGTGTTTTATATATTGACCATATAGAGAGCGAAGATAAGCTGTATAAGATCGATTCTGAAACCAATGACACTGAAGGGGGAGCAGAATAGTAAATGGAGAAAATCACAGCGACTAAAATCCTGATTCAGTGTGATTTTGATGGCACCATTACAGAGGAAGATATCAGTTTCCTGCTACTTGATGCCTTTGCCAGTAGCGACTGGAGGCAGCTGCTTAGCGGGTATAAAGAAGGCAAGATATCTGTTGGCCGTTTTAATGCCAAGGCGTTTACTATGATTAAGGAAAATAAACAAACTTTAGATAGAGTGATCAGGGAAAAGGCAAGGCTAAGACCCGGCTTCCATGAACTTTTAGCTATCTGCCAGCAAAAAGGCGCTCGCTTTGTCATAGTAAGTAATGGCCTCGATTTCTATATCAAAACAATCTTGGAGGCTATCGGCGTATATAATATTGAGTTATATGCTGCCCAAGCCCGCTTTAGCCCTACCGGTATTTTAGCCCGATACATAGGACCAGAAGGTGTTGAGTTACAGGATGGTTTCAAGGAGGCATATATTAGATACTTTCTGAAAAGCGGCTATCGCATAATATATGTGGGTAACGGTATTTCCGATATCTCATCGGCAAGGCTGGCCCACTACATCTTCGCCACTGGTCCCTTACTTGCTCACTGCCAGAAGGTGAATCTTAATTGCACGCCTTTTGTTGCCCTCAACGATGTAGTTAGCGGATTGGAGTTGTTGCTGTAGCCCCATACTCTCTTTTGCCAAAGAGCTTACTGCCTATTCTTACTATATTGGCACCCTCTTCTAAGGCAACCCGATATGAATTAGACATACCCATTGATAGATATTTCATCTGGACATTGGATAAATTTAGCCCTTTTATGTGCTCAAATATCTTCTTTGTTTTAGCAAAATAGGGTCTGGCGTTCTCTGGATTGCCAAAGTGAGGACCCATAGTCATCAAGCCCATTACCCTAATGCTCTTAAAGGCTGAAATATACCTTATTAACTCCTCTGCCGTTTCCGGAAGGATGCCTGATTTCTGCTTTTCACAGCCGCTATTCACTTCAACCAGTACCGGCATCATTTTATCAATCTGAGCGCAGCACTTATCAATCTGTCTGGCAATTTTAATGGAGTCAACGGTTTCTATCATGTCAAAGAGCCTGACCGCTTTTTTCACCTTGTTTTTTTGCAGGTGCCCGATAAAATGCCATTTGGCGTTACTGCCTACTACCTCGTAGGCTCTCTCGGCTTCCTGGATATAGTTTTCCCCGATAATTTTTACACCGGCAGAAACTATTGTACAAACCTCAGCTGGTGTCCTTGTCTTAGCAGCAGCTACCAGCTGAACGCCATCGGGCAGTTCACTTAATAGCTGGCTAACATTTTGCTTAATCATTACAAGCAACTTAAACTTATTTAAGCATGTCTAAACGGAGTCTGATAAAATCATATATTCTCTGTGGAATATTAACGTTACAGCATTTTTCCAGCCCTTCAAAACCAGGAGCTGAATTGGCCTCACACACCTTAAAATGACCACCATCAAATAGCAGGTCAATTCCGGCAATATCTAAACCGAGAATACGTGATGTTTCCGTAGCTAACCATTCAATTTCAGGTGTTACATCGAATTGTTTGACTGATCCCCCTCTTGAATAACTTGCCCTGAATTTGCCCCTTCTTGCTTTTCTCTCCATGCAAGCTACTACACGACCACCGATAGTAATTACCCGCAAATCTCTTCCTCTGCTGGATGAAATACACTCTTGCAAGATAATATTTGCTTTGCTATTAGTTTCTTCAATTAGTTGCATCAAATCCTCAAAATTGGACTTGGAGTCAATCAAAAAAACACCGATGCCCTGTGAACCAGAAAGGGTTTTAACAACAACCGGAAAGCCTAAATGGCTCTCCACCAAATCTACATTAACAGGAAATTTCACCATCATTGTGTTGGGAACTGGAAGATTATTTTCCGCTAGGATTTGCTGTGTAAATAGTTTATCCTTGACTGTATCTATGCTCTGAGATGAGTTAAAAGAGTGAACCCCCAGTCTTTCTAGGTGGCGAATAACTGCTAAAGCAAAGTATGTTGTGTTGGCACCCATTCTGGGAAGTAGAAAGTCTGGTAGCGTAGCCGTTTCTCCATCAATTAATATACCCTTCCTATCTTCTTTAGTAACAATTAAATCAAACTGCTCTGGTTTAAATTCCTGTACTTCTATACCGTTTTCACTTGCCTCTTCTATAAAATGATTCACCTCATATACTTCTGGCTTCAGGCTAGCGGATAAATCTTTATAAAGAGTCCAACCTTTCATTAGCTTCCCCCCAAAAGTTGCTACTCATATTCTATCTGCCCATCTTCACCAATCTAATAACTGCGACACTATCTACAGCATCAAAATCCTGTCAACCTATTGAATCTTGAATAAAGAGCTTAGCGTCATCAATGGGAATAGCAAAACCAAGGCCTGCCCATATTTCACCGTCATATAACCG
>NZEH01000040.1 GCA_002690375.1 Dehalococcoidales bacterium | reverse complement strand
AGAGAAATGACCTGGGTCGTGTGTGTCGTTTTGGCACGGTTAAGGTGACTGAACTGGCTATACTGGAAGTGTTTCCCACCGTCTTTCACCTCACCTCTACCGTGGTGGGCAGGCTGAGAGAGGGCAAGAACGGCATCGATTTACTAAAAGCCAGCCTTCCTGGTGGTTCCATAACGGGAGCCCCCAAGGTACGGGCGATGGAGATTATAGATGAACTAGAGCCGACCAAGAGAAGTGTCTATACCGGAAGTATAGGTTATTTGAGTTTCGGCGGTGATCTTGAGCTTAACATCGCCATCCGCACTTTTCTAGTTAAAGAAAAAAGGGCTTATTTTCAGGTGGGTGGTGCCGTTACCTATGATTCTGACCCTGAGACTGAATATCAAGAAACACTGGATAAAGCTAGGGCACTGGTTGATGCCTTAAATACGACAGCAGTTCATACAAGGCAGCTATGGTCATAGTCATTGATAACTACGATTCCTTTGTCTACAACCTGGCTCAATGCTTAGGAGAACTGGGCTGGGAATCGCTAGTCCATCGCAATGATCAAATAACTCTGGGCGAAATTGAAAACTTAGATCCATCCCATATTATCATCTCTCCAGGACCTTGCACCCCGCTTGAGGCCGGTATCTCCAATGATATTATCCGCCGCTTTAGTGGGCAAATTCCTATTCTCGGTGTCTGTTTGGGGCACCAGTGCATAGGCTATGTCTATGGTGGTCAGATTGTGCCAGCGGCCGTTCCTACCCATGGCAAGAGCTCCCTCGTCTATCATGACGGCCAGACGGTATACAAAGACCTACCAAACCCTTTTGAGGCTGGTCGTTACCACTCCTTGGTAGCAAAATGGGACACTTTCCCTTCGATGCTGAAACTAACCGCCGCCACCAGTGACGGCGTCATTATGGGTATCCGGCATCAGGACTATGTTGTTGAGGGACTGCAGTTCCATCCGGAGTCAATAATGACCGATGTCGGTCACGCTGTGCTTAGGAATTTTCTGAACTTTTCACAGCCAAGGTGGCCAAAAGGAGCCAACTTATGAGCCAAATTGTTTACTTAAACGGTTCCTTAATACCTCGCAAGAAAGCCTTAATATCGGCCATGGACTACGGTTTCTTATATGGATTTGGCCTCTTTGAGACTATGCGTGCCTATAGTGGTCAGGTATTTCACTTGGAGCGTCACACAAAGCGACTGACACATTCAGCTGAGCTACTGAGGTTGCCAATCAGGGCACTGACTCTAAAGAGTGCCGTAATGGATACTATCCGGGCGAACAAGCTCAGTGAGGCTCGTATCCGTATTACTGTCTCCATCGGTGAGGGAGGTATGCCCCCTGACCCCAACACCTGTAATAAACCTACAGTTCTGATAGTAGCGGACCATTACCAGCCTTACCCCGAACAAGTTTACCAAAAAGGATTTAGAGCAGTCATCTCCTCCATGCGCTGTAATAGCCAGTCGCCCCTCTCCAAAATCAAATCAGCCAACTATTTGGAAAGTATTCTGGCCAGACAGGAGGCCAGAGCGGCTGGAGTTGATGAATCTCTTTTTCTCAACGAGAAAGGTCTCCTAGCCGAGGCCAGTATGAGTAATATCTTTCTTGTAAGTAACGGCATACTAAGAACGCCGGCCGAGGAGAGTGGTATTCTCCCCGGAATTACCAGACAGATAATCCTAGAACTAGCTTCACAACTAGGCATTAATGCTCTTGAGCAAGATATAAGCCTGAACGAGCTTTCCCAGGCCGAGGAAGCCTTCCTCACCAACTCTCTTATTGAGGTTATGCCTCTTACTGAGATAACTGACAAACCAATTGGTTCTGGTAAACCAGGATCTCTCACCCAAAGACTCATGACGGCATATAAGAAACTAGTCACTCCAGAAAGTTCAGTTTGAGTTACAGGCACCAACCTCAATCCAAATATAAATGGCGCCGCAGCATGCTGAGCTTCCTTCATAACTTGACAAGCTTCCAGCCATATGACATACTGAAGCTAGGTGGTTGAAAGTTTGCAATTCCCAACCTACAATATTCCACATAAAATCCCAAGGCCATGGATGCCCAAACTGCACGAACCGAGTCTAAAAAAAGGAGGTTATTCATGGCTTATACGGACAAGACACTCGAGTGCGTAGATTGTGGCGCCAGCTTTACTTTCAGCGCTGAGGAGCAGGAGTTCTTTGCCAACAAAGGCTTCACCAACGAGCCCAAGCGTTGTTCTCCGTGCCGTCAAACCAGAAAGGACCAGCGCCGCAGTTCACAGGGTGGCTTTGGTGGCTACGGCTATCAAAGAAGAGAAATGCATCCCGCTGTCTGCGCCTCTTGTGGCAAAGATACCGAGGTACCCTTCGAGCCAAGAGAAGGGCGACCCGTGTATTGCAGTGAATGTTACACTAAAACTAGAACCTAATCCCACCACTAGGAACAAAAAGAGAAAAGAGAGGCTAGTATAATTAGTGTTATCCTCTCTTTTCTCCTTCGATCCAATCAGGATTTGCCGCATTTTCCAACATCTTACTAGCAGCTAGCTATGCCTTTTAAGGCAACCTACCTTTCGGGCAACACGGGACTGAATAAAATAATAGTAGTCATGGTATTTGACAAACAAACCTGCCTTATTGTAGACTAAACCTTCTACCCCAGTATATAGAGGGGTAAAAGGTACAGGAGGTTACTAAATATGGCAAGAAAGTGGTTTGCTCCCCTGCTAGCGGTACTGTTAATCCTAGGCTCTACAGCTGTCCCTGGCATTGCCAGTGCCGAAGAAGGCAAAGCGGAGTTGGACGCGCGTATAGATTTAGATGCACCTCTCATGTTTCCACACCCGGAATACCTTTCCGGGGGTCCCGNNCTAGCNATAACTGGNCAGGACCCGTCCGGGCGNCTCTNCTGGNNTAANGATNNNGAANANTNATCACCTGNGNNCNNCCTGCANGNNGCCGGTGGGGCNGCGGCCCTNGTTCCATATCGCAGTCCGGCAGCCAAGTTCAGCCGCAANNTCNTNNTNTCCCAAGACCGTGGACGNNTGCCNTATCANACCGANCCCCACATTGCTGTTAACCCCAAAGACCCCGACCATGTTGTGATGGCAACTATAGACTACAACTTCCCCGGGGTAGTAAATTATGTCAGTATTGACGGAGGCGCTAACTGGGACGGCCCCTATCAACCCCAAACCCCCCGAGGCCAGTATACCGGAGTGGGAGACCCAGTGGTTGCTTTTGACCGGGAAGGCAATGTTTATGTCAGCCAACTGTCCATCAGCCTAGAAGATGCCGTAGTAGGGGATCAGATGTTCTCTACCTCTGTAATGAATATTGCTGCAAGCACCTCATACGACGGTGGCTACACCTGGGAAGAGTCAGTCATTGCTTCACCAGGCGAAGTCTATACTGTTGATTATCCCGTCGTCGTCGAAGGGGTACAGCCCGGCGGAGAGATATGGCTATACTACGCTGACAAAGAATGGCTAGCGGTCGGCCCTGATCCGGATAATCCAGAAAAAGACGTTTTATATATTACCTATACCTTGTTTGTTGCCAAATATAGACTGATATACTTGGAGGTATTGCCGTTTCTGCAGTTGTTTGAAGAGCTATCTGTCATTGAGCTGGTTCGCTCTGAAGATGGTGGCAAGAACTGGAGTGCGCCAGTGCAGGTGAGCCCTGTAACACAACTCATGGCTCTGCCCGCCCGATTGGTCCAAGGCTCACAGCCGGCAGTAGCTCCAGACGGTACCCTTTACGTAGCCTATTATGACAGCACCGAAGACGGTTTCCTAGAGGAAACGGGAGAAATATGGGTGGCTGCCTCAGAGGACATGGGGGTAACCTTCCACCAGAATGAGCGAGCAGCTACCTTTTTAGAGCTAGACTTCATACCACGCACGTCTTCCTTCCGCGTGTGGGGTTCTAGTTTCCCCCAATTAACTATTGGCCCCAATGAAGAGCTATACACTTCCTATGCCGCCTACCCAGATAATGACCCCATGGATGGCGGTGACGTCTATGTGGTCAGATCCCTAGATGGTGGCCAGAACTGGGCACTACCGATACCAGTGAACGATGATACCACCCGTGGTTTTCAATTCTACTCCTCCCTCACTACCGACCCGGAGGGTACCCTGCATATGATGTGGGGAGATACCAGAGATGATCCCACTGAGCTTGCCTACCATATCTACTATTCCTCCTCTGAAGACCAAGGAGAGACTTGGGAGGTTAACAGCCGGGTCACTGACTTCGCTACCAATCCCAACTACGCTTTCCCAAGGGGCCAATTCATCGGGGATTACTTCTCTATCAAGGCTACTAGCGAAGATGTTTATATGGTTTGGCCAGATGGTCGGCTGGGAGAGGTAACCGGAATGAACCAGAAGATTGCCTTTGCCCGCAAGAGACTGATGCCGACCCCTTCTGTCTTTCTGTCACCCCCCTCTGGCCCTGCCGGCCGCGATGTAACCATCCAGGGTAGCCACTTCCAGCCAGAGTCGGAGTTTTTTGTAATAATGGGGGGGGTCTTGACCTCTACTGGACGCACTAGTAAAGATGGCACCTTCTCTATAACCATCTTCGCCCCAATTAGTGGTGAGGGCACCAGAGATATAGTGGTCAGTGACATCTCAGGCAACGTCGCCATGGCTTCTTTCTTTACCGAGTTTGGTTTTGATACATTCCAACGCGCCGTTGAGACTATTGACAACCGCTTTGACCCCATCCAACAAAGTTTAGATTCGCTTAAGGGTGACCCGGGTAACCCGAGTAACCTAGGATCGGAAGAGAGCTTCCCTTGGCTGATAGCAATTCTGGCTGGGGTGCTGGTGATAGCTTTGGCGGTACTAGCGGCGTTCTGGTATCGGGCACGTCCCGTTAGCTGAAGCTAATTAACGCTTTTACAAACTAAATTAATTTAGGATAACGGAATAAATGGGGGTAGAAAACATGGCTGTGAGGCGCGCTTATCGCTATATGAGAATACCACTAGCCCTAGGATTAATTATTGCCCTATTAAGCTCAACTCTTGTTCTGCCAGTCTTTGGCCAAGGCTATGAGCCACCTCATGCCAATCCTGGACCAGCGGTAGACAGGGTCTACTTTAAGGCCTTTCACCAAGATATCGCCGCGGCATCACTAGAGCAGGGCGATATGGACCTGTACATCTACGGCCTGAAAACACTAATAGCTGAGCAACTTGTCGGTATTCCAGATGTTAAAATGTATCAGGCTCCAGCTACCTCATTTTCCCTAATCCTCAACCCGGCCCTAACTGGAGAAGGCGAATTAAACCCCTTCTCCATAAAGGAGATACGGTATGCCCTAAACTACATAATAGATCGGGAACATATCGCCCAGGAGATTTATAAAGGCATGGCCAAGCTTATGCTGGCCCACGTCAGCCCCTTTGACTTTGACTATCGAATTGTTCATCCACTATTGCAGGAATTCAAAATCTCCTACCAGCCGGAACTGGCTAAACAAATAATAACCGATGAAATGACTAAAGCCGGGGCTGAGCTTGTAGATGACTACTGGCACTATCAGGGTAAGCGCATTGATCTTAAGTTCATCATCCGGATTGAAGATGAACGCAGACAAGTGGGCGACCTCATTACGGCCGAGCTGAAGGCGCTGGGGTTTTCTATCATCCCTATCTACCAGCAATTTGGCCCGGCCCTTTCTAGAGTCTATGGTAACGATCCCCAGNTATTTGAGTGGCATCTCTATACCGAAGGCTGGGGCAAAGGAGCCCCCGAGCGCTATGACTATGCCCTGATTAACCAGATGTATGCCCCGTGGCTGGGTAATATGCCCGGCTTTCAGGAACTTGGCTTCTGGCAGTATAAAAACGCGGAGATTGACGAGCTTGGCAAAAGTATCTTCACCGGTGATTTCAAAACCGTAGACGAAAGAAACGAATTATACCGGCAGATGACTAAACTGGGTATGGAGGAAGCGGTACGCCTATGGGTGGCTACGGCAATAAACAACTTCCCGGCGACAGCAGAGCTTGAAGGGGTAACTGAAGATATCGCCAGCGGACCCAGAGGGCAATTGACACTGCGAGAAGCCCACATCCCAGGAGAAAATGAGCTGACCATCGGCAGTCAATACATCTCGACGCAAAGGAGCATCTGGAACCCTGTAGGTGGTTTTGGTGATATTTATAGTAATGATATCTGGGGAAATATATTTGACCCACTGATCATGAGCCACCCCTTCACCGGTGTACCAATACCCTTCCGGGTACAATATGAGGTTACGAGTGCCGGCCCTAGCGGGCAACTGGACGTTCCGGCTGATGCCTTTCTCTGGGATGCTGAGACGGGCAAATACGCATCAGTAGCCGCTGGAGAAAAAGCCATCAGCAAGGTTACCCTTGATTTCTCTGATTACTTTAGCTCCAACTGGCACCACGGTCAGCCGATAACCATGGCTGATGTTCTTTACTCCATATATCAGTCCTATGATATGGTCTACAACGAGGACAAGGCAAATATTGAATTTACTATAGCCACCACCAATAAACCCGTCTTGGATACCTTCCGCGGTTTTAGGGTGCTTGATGATAATACACTAGAAGTCTATCTTGACTTCTGGCACTTCGTGCCCGATTACATTGCCTCTTATGCTCTTCCGACATCACTCTCTACACCTTGGGAAATTCTAGCGGCTATGGACGAGATTGTCTTTACCAAACGACGGGCTGCTTACACCGATACAGCAGCGGCACGCTACTCTGTGTCCTGGCTCAGCCTTGTCATGGACGGAGACGCCAGGCTGGTTAGGAAGACACTACTTGAATTTATTGATGACAGCTACCTGCCTCTGGAGCCGCTTACCTTAAACGGCGAACCACTGATCAGTGAAGAAGAAGCCCAGGCTAGATACCAGGCGGCCATTGACTGGTTTGATGAGCATGGCCTAATGGTAATCTCTAACGGCCCCTTTAAACTAGTCAGGTTTGACGCGGCAGCTCAATTCGCTGAACTGGAGGCCTTTAGAGACCCCAGTTATCCCTTCAAACCGGGGCAATGGCCTGAGGGATGGTTTTTTGGTTCGTCTCCAGCAATTGAGATTAAGAGCGTTGACACGAGTGCCATCTCTCCAGGAGAAGATGCAACCATAAACGTAGAAATCAGCGGGCCTGGTGAACTCAGTGCCGACTATTTACTACTTGACCCGGCACAAGGTATGATACTAAAGACCGGGGAAGCAGAAAAGACGTCGCCAACGAGCTTCGCCATTCAGCTTTCTTCCCAGGATACCTCGGCAATGCAAACGGGGATTTATTATCTCTACACACTGGCCTATAGTGATTCAATCTCTTCACTAGCCGAGCGCCGGACGGATATTGACTTGCAGGCGTCTCCTATCTTAGGACCTGACGGGACACAGCCAACGACACCAGGGTCAAGCGAAGAAGGAGGCATCTCTCCCATTTTAATCATCCTGCCGATTGCAGTAGTGGTAGCCGGGGTTGTTGTCTTCTTTATCCTACGTGGCGGCCAGGCGAAGAAAACTAGCTAATCCCATCTGTTTTAAAAAGACAAGCTTAAGGACAACGGATGTCACCACTTATCACCAAGCTGGCGACACGAGCCCTAACCCTATTTGGTGTACTTTTAGTTGTTCTCCTACTAGTGGTTATCGTACTGGGCTGGACTGGCTTTTCCGACCGCATGCTCCAAGCCACTGTTAGTGAGACCTTACGCGGCGAAAGACAGGCACTGGCCCAGACTATCCGCGACCCGGTAGCGTTAGAACAGTCTCTTGATCTTCGTCGACAGGAACTCATCAGCTTCTATGGTCTAGATCAACCATGGCAATCAAGGTTGCCTGAGACGGTTTTGCGGGTGCTCACCCTTGATCTAGGCGAAGCTCGTACATTACGCAGTGATGCGGGCAGTAGCTCTGTGTCGGACATCGTCAGGGAACGACTACCGAGGACTATCCTGCTGATTACCACAGCCTCCGTAATCACCGCTGTCCTAGGACTAATCATCGGGCCAAGGTTAGCCAGCAAGGTCGGTAGTAGACTAGACCGTGTAAGCAGCCTGTTTTTAGCCTTTTCCTATGCCTTGCCGGCTTGGTGGGTGGGTATATTCCTAGTCATAATCTTTGCCTTCAGGTTTGATATCTTCCCTGCCGGTGGTATGTACGGCCTGCCACCGCCTGAAGGCGGCCTAGACCGGTTTTTGGATATGCTCTGGCATGCGGCTCTACCTATCATTTCTATGGTGCTCGTCTCTGTCGGCGCCTGGGCTTATACGGTGAGAACCATGGTGCTTAATACTGCACAGGAGCCTTTTGTGACCGTCGGCCGGGCTAAAGGGCTACCGAAAAGANTGGTAGAACGGCGCTACATCCTCAGGGTTGCTGCACCGCCAATTGTCACCAGCCTAATGCTAGGCCTAGCCGCTTCTCTTGGTGGCGCTATCCTAGTGGAGACGGTTTTCAACTGGCAGGGTATGGGACGGCTATACTTCGATGCCATTCAAGCCGCCGATGAATCGATAATCGTCGCCCTAACCTTTGTCTATACCTTAATTTACGTTGCCGCCAGATTTACCCTAGAGATACTCTACCTAATCCTTGACCCCAGAATAAGGTATGCCTAAAAATGAAGATAGCTGAAATTATAAAAACACTACTGTCAAGCAAAGTAGGCAAGGTTGGCGTCGCTTTCTTTCTGCTACTGGTGGTTGTATCACTATATGTCGTCACTACCTACCCCACTAACTTTGGTGAAATCTGGAAAAATTCACCAGTCTGGAAAGACAATCCTTCGAATGTCCCTCCCGCCTGGACGAATATCTTTTCTCAAAGCACACAGGTGTCACATACCACCTTTAAGGCCACTGAGCCGAGTCAGGTCACAGCGGGCACTAATGATACCACCTTTGTTTTTTATACCTTCGAACTTAACTATGACTACGATGAATTNCCTACCTTTACCTCATTTGCCATTGATAATGTAACCTATCATTCCCTACCGCCTATCATCACACTTACCATTGCCAGGCCTGATGGCAGAGAAATACTACTCTATCGCCATGTAGTCCTTGGCCCAACCCCTGGTGAAGCCATGCCCATATCAAGATATACAGAAGCCCCTCACCGAGTCTATTTAAGCGGTGACGACACGGTGCTCTTCAATACCGCTGACTATTTAAGAAAAGATTTTGGGTTGGATATAGCCACATCTGAGCTACGAGGTATGATAGATAAAGTCATCTTTGGTAATCCCACCGGGGAAGGACAGGATTTTGACCTACTCCAGGGTACATATAACATCACTGCCACCGCTCGAACCTACCATGCTGACGACAACATCGGTGAAGTTACCTTTGTGCTGGGAGGTTCCGTCTATGGCTTTATGGGTACTGATTCACAGGGGCGGGACCTAGCTACCGGACTGCTCTTCGGCTTTCCTATAGCCCTACTCATTGGTCTAACCACAGCTATCTTGACCACTATCATTGGCACAGCCATGGGCATCATCAGCGGTTACAGTGGTGGTAAAATCGATACCATCATCCAACGCTTCAGCGACATATGGGCCAATGTCCCTCTACTACCCATTCTCATTTTCCTAACCTTTATTCTAGGACAGAAACTGTGGATAGTAGTTGTAATCCTGATTATCTTTGGCTGGCCGGGGCTGACGATACTAGTCCGCTCAATGGTGCTACACTCTAGTTCCACTCAGCTGGTGGAGGCAACCAAGGCTATGGGAGCTTCAAGATGGCGCATTATGTTCCGCCATGTGTTCTTCCAGATAGCTCCTTTCATCCTGGCGCAGATGATTTTCTTTACCCCGGCGGCTATCCTGGCTGAAGCTGGTCTAAGTTTCCTGGGGTTGGGCGACCCATCTCTGCCCACTTGGGGACAAATTCTGGAGAGTGGTTTCAGAACCGGTGCCGTCTATGTCGGTTACTGGTGGTGGGTGCTACCACCGGGGCTACTGGTGGTGCTGGCAGCGATGACTTTTGTTCTGCTGGCCCTAGGGATAGAGCCTGTAGTTAATCCAAGGCTTAGGCAATAGTCATGTCAATACTTAAAGTTAACAATATACACGTGCACTANAGTACGGCAAAAGGGGTTTTGCCGGCAGTAGCCGGCGTCTCCTTTAGCATAGATGATGGAAAAACACTGGGTATCGTCGGTGAGTCAGGCGCCGGTAAGAGCAGTCTGGCCCTTGCCCTGATGCGTACCCTACCCCGTAATGTGATCACTTTTACAGGTGCTATTGAGCTAGAAAAGATTAATTGTCTTAAGCTAACCGAAGAAGAGTTCAGAAAACAAATCAGATGGCAAAAAATAGCCTTGGTTTTTCAGGGCGCCATGGACTCCTTAAACCCAGTGATTAAGGTTGGAAAGCAAGTGGCCGAGCCGCTACTGCTTAAGCCGGGGGTAAAACCAAAGCAAGCCTACGCCACCGCCCAGCAGTTCCTAGAAATGGTCAGGCTACCACTAGAGGTCTTTCATCGCTATCCCCACGAGCTGAGCGGTGGTATGAAGCAGCGGGTTATGACAGCTATGGCGCTAATCCTTAAGCCAAAACTACTGATTTTAGATGAACCTACCTCAGCCCTAGATGTTATAATCCAAGCGCAGATAATGAACCTACTGAAGAGATTCAAGCGTGAGCTTAGACTGTCAACTCTGTTTATAACCCATGACCTAGCTCTGGCTAGCGACCTTTGTGATAGCATTGCCGTGATGTATGCCGGAGAGATTATAGAGATGGGCGCTGCTGAAGAGTTGTTACTTGAGCCAAAACACCCTTACAGCCAGAAACTCCTAGCTAGCCTACCAAGGCTGTCAGAAGATACTCAACCCGAGTTTATCCCGGGAGCACCCCCTGACATGACCCAGCGGCTGCCGGGATGCTATTTTCAACCCCGCTGCCACCGTGCTCTGAAATGCTGTCTTAGCAAGCACCCTCCAGATTTTAAGTTGCCCAGCGGGCAACTGGTCAAGTGCTGGCTTTATGGTGACCAGAAATGAAGGAGCTTCTAGTAATAAACAACATAACAATGGACTTCCAAGTTAGAAGTCAGCTTTTCCGCTCTCTAAGCGTCAGAGCGGTAGATAGTGTCAGTCTAAAGCTCAAGCAGAATGAGACCATCGGCATTGTCGGTGAATCAGGGAGCGGTAAGACCACCTTGGGGCGGCTAGCACTGCGGCTACTGAA
>NZEH01000039.1 GCA_002690375.1 Dehalococcoidales bacterium | reverse complement strand
TTATAGTGGCACTTTTTGCAGCAAGGAGGATTGAAGGGGTTACTTTGCCTATACTAGCTCTTGTCTTTATTGCTTCTTGGGCAATATATGTAGCGGTATTCTTCTTTAACGAACATGTGCCTGCGCTATTAATGGGCATCGTAAGACTGGACACCTTGTTCGCTGGTAGCGTCGCTGCGGGGGTATCGGGTAGCGCATCACATGGGGCTATAGTTAATATCAGGATATTAACTTCATTAATGTTTCTGGGTATCGCTTTTGCCGGCTATCTCTTAAGCTGGAAAACCAAAAGGAGTATTACTGCCGATAAGACAGTTCTGGCTATGGCGATCGGTGCTCTGTTTTTAGTCATGATACTAGGTGCAAGCATTGGCCCTGAAGCTCTTCAACGCTTTTGGCTTTTCATATTAGTGCCTGTGGCATATTTTGGGGTGAGGCTATTAAATTTCAAGATTAGCGCCGCCATCCTCGTAATCTTATTGCTAATCGCTGTGCCTTTACGTATTATATCGCATCTTGGAAATGAGGCTGTACTGCATGTTTCGCCTGCCTATGTTGCTAGTTCCCAGTTCATCCACGAGAGGGCAACCTCAGGCCATAGAATAGGCACTATTTACACCCGCTTTGGTAAGAATCTCGGAGGATACGGTTTTTACTTCGACGAATTAGAGTGGAGGGATAATAAACTTGTTCTTTACAGTGGTTATCGAGATCAAGGGTTAGGTTGGGAAATAGACAACGTGCTACCGGAAGGAGAACCGTTTTACATTTTTATAGGTGAATGGGATAAAGGCTACAGCGATTTTAACCTAAATGAGCCATATTTCGTTGATGATGTGCAAGATGCTTTGGATAATACTGTAAATTGCAACCTTATTTACTCAAATCTAGGTCAAGCCTTATACGTCTCTGAGGAATAAAAGATGAAGTACCTACTTCTGTGTAAAAAATCTGGCTAAGAATAGCTCCCCCTAGTTTTTCGAAGGGAAGAAGCTATATTATTATAGCCTCGATGATATCTAGGCACACTTTTAAGGGACTTTCTCCCCCGTATCATGGGCCCACAATGCTCGCAAATAGCTAACCAAAGAGGTATAACGGGTCAGCGGAAAGAGCATGATGTGCCAAGGATTGCCAAAGCGTAGTGCCAGCATCACACCAATAAATGGCGACGCCAAACTGCCTAAGATATAAGTAGTTCCTTGAAACATCGAGCTCCTCGATTTAAATTCTGGGTCTCGTTGAAAAAAGCGCCTCTCCCTCCCCCATCTGTAAGCCTCTCCCATCAATTCTTTAATGGTGGAACGAGGGTAATGACGAACGGGTGAGTTGAGCCAAGCGCAAGACTTCCACCCATTCATAATGACCCGAGCCGCTAGGACCGCATCGGTAGGTAATTTTAAGGATACACCTCGATAGCCATCGAAGGCTTCCAGACAATTTCGGCGTACAACCTGGCATGGGCCGCAAGGAGGAAGATCATCGCCTTTTCGTACAAAAGTGAAACGATATGCTATCTGTAAAAGGCCACGAGGGTTCAAGAGCCTCTTGTGGGCATACTCTTCCCATTGGCTTACCGTTTTGAGAAATAGACCACGTGCTACCGAACGGTCATTACATGACACAGGAGCGCGGGAGGGGCATCCCACAATACCCATCTTTTCATCATCAAAATATTGATAAATGGTGGGGAAAAAGCCATCGCCAAGGAATGCGTCGCCATCCATAAATACTATCAAGTCTCCCTCAGACGCACGCCAACCAATCTCATAGGCAAGATTTTGTCCTTTACCCGGATCAGCCAGAATCTTATCAACTTGGAATTTACGAACGATATCCAACGTGCCATCAGTGCTGTTACCGTCTACCACTACGATATCTTGTATATATTTACGATACGCCAGCACCGAACGTAGGCATTGTTCAATCGTCTTTGCGTTGTTCTTTGTGGGGATAATGAAAGAGGCTTTAAGATTCTCGTTTTTCATTAGACAAGCTCCTGTAAAGTCCAATATGTTTGGTTGCCACTTCTTCCCAAGAATTGCTGGCCGCAAATGCTTTTAGATTCGCTTTCATCTGTTTATAATCATCTTCAGAGAGCTTGAGGAAATTAATGATTGCCTGTTTTAATGATACATGGTCCTCCGGAATGAATGTCAAACCAAGTTGGTAAGCCTTAACAAGTTCCCCCAGCTGGCCAATATCGCTTGCGATAACCGGCAGGTTATAACTGCTGGCATGAGACAAAACCCCACTAGCCTGAAGAAATTCTTTAGTATAACTGAGAAGTATCCCGTCAGCCGCTACAAAATAATATTGAATCATTTCTTCTGCTACAAAATCATCGAATATTATAGTGTGATCAGCCCAGCCATATTCGGCTGCCAGTCTTTTTGGTTCGTTCATTGCCACTGCAGGGTCTATCTTGCCGGCATGTACAAACGTGAAATCTTTTGGCAAATTCCTTATTGCCTTAAAAATTACCTCGTAGTTTTTTGTACAGTGATTGACCCCGAATGAAAGCAAGATCTTCCCATCTTCAGGTAGCCCTAACCGTTGCCTAGCTTCCTTTTGAGATATATTTATCTCTACCGGCTTCATGCCCCATGGTATACAGAACATTTTATCATAAAAGAATTTGTAATTATATGAATCCTTGACTTTGTTACTATGGCAAACAAATGCAATAATGTTGTACTTTGTCGCCCGCAGATACATCTTTTTCTCTATCATCGCAATAAATCTGGAATTCCAAATTGCTATCATTAGCAAACTGCGAATGTTTAATAATTGAGCTTTACTGATTGCTGCCTTGAGTTTTCCCTGCCATTCTGTACGGTCATATTTTATAGATGGGGAATTAATATTAGAGATAATGGTATTTTTTTTCAGGGAACAAGCAACGATAAAGTTTGGGAAAAATAATGGGTGAATATCCAGTATATGAATGGTCTGAATATTATCCTTCCTGGCTATTTTGGATGCCAAACGCAAAGCTAGATGAGTATTCCAGTACGAATCAATAGACAGAATTCTTAAAACTTTCCCCAGGAAACGAGCTAGATTACCAAACCACCCAGCACTTGCACAATACGAAACATGCTTTACTTTACTATCCAATTTAGCAAGGAGACCATCAAATGTAACCANGGTGACATTGGCGCCGGCATCAGCCAAGGCATTACTCAAAAATGCAGCATACATCGGTTCGGCGCCTTGAGTCAGGCCTATTGGTTCAACTATTAAAATTTTATCGTTTTCAGATTTCATAATTTGGGCTAACATCTTATTTCATTATTTCACGGCAGACGTCTACCCAGATTCTCATTGCCTCCGTCATTTGTCTGAAGTATTGTTTTACCTCGTCGCTGGCCTTATCATCATCGATCACTGCTTTCTCCAGTTTATTGGCCAATTCAAAATAAGCGCCGTCATAGGTAGGAGCAGTCAACTGGATAGATTCGAGAATTGGCGTGAGATAATCGGTTAGTATCATCCCCCATAATTCCTGTCGGAGATCATTAAATAGGTTGTGTTTATTTCTTATGTGGTTGGTAAGCGGTGGGCCAACCGTTATCCGCTCATTCATATGGTTAATCACCTTTTGAATAAAGAACCCGGACCAAATATCCCCATATCTATCTATCTTATTTCCCTCTATTGGTGCACCCATTAATATGTAGTAATAAGCAGGCAATACGTCTCGATGTAAAGCTGTATTCTGTGTGTTTATGGCGGTATAAACCCCGTGATCAAGCATGATTCTTTCCGAATGCATATCAGTTACTTTGACTGGCTCATTTAAATTTGTCACCGCATCTGTGTCAGGATGCTGAAGCCACAATCCGACATTTATCACTACTCTGCCGGACGCGGTGGTTAAATCGGCGGTATCAGCCCACCTCTTATAATAGGGAAAGCCCCGAGGATAAATTGTTCTTGACGGCTCCGTTTCCAATAAACGGCAGATATTATACCAGCCATTATCGGAGCGGGCTGCCTTCATCTCCTGAAATGTGCCAACAATTTTATGGGCAGCCAGATAATCTTCATTGGTTAGCGCATAATTGTCATCATCTATACTGATTATGATTTCAGCCCCTTGTTCTACCGCCAATAAGTACCCGACGTTTCTTCTATTGTCTGAATTATAGGGTATCATTTCCTTAAGGTTGGCAAACCTGCTCAGCCAGTCCTCCTGAGCAGGAATATCCAAATAGTCTGCCTCAAAACCTCTGTCCTTGATTTGTTTAATCTCTTCTCCAGCCTCTTTTGGAGTCTTCCTATCGCCGATAACTATGAATCCCACTTCATCTTTGTGTCCGTATTTTTCGAAATTATCCGCATAGCCTTCAAGCAACGTAGGTACATTTATTGTAGTTAGAACAACGGCAACTTTCATAGTATTTTCTCCATCCTTTACTCAAATGAAATACTCGTTTGAATTATCTCAGCAAGAGGATAATCTGTCAAGAATGCGGACGTCGGAGGAACTTAATATATAGCCATCTGCCAGTTATCAGAGCTACGATACTCTGACTGATAAGCCAAGCTATCCCCACCCCAAGTATACCAATTTCAGGTAAAAGAAAATAGCTTAACAATAGGGCAAATATGACAATCGAAGCATTCAAACCGATGACACCTTTCATTTGTTTCTGCACCCGCTTTACTGCAAAGTAAATATGATTGATGCTTATGGGCAAGGCACATACGGCAACGACCCAGAGAAGCTGTGTGGCATTATTGGAATACTCCCTACCGAAAAGGAGCAATAATTTGTCACCAAGGGAAAATACGATTAGAAACAGAGGGATGAATAAGATAAAGGCTTTAAAACTCGATTTGATATTCTGACTAAGAGTGCTCTCGTCAGTGGCACCCTCGGCGAATAGAGCAACAGAAATCCCAGCCCCAATCAAAGTAAACAGGCCCCCCAACGACCAGGCAATGTAGAAGTAAGCATTCGATTCAGCTCCCAGCACGTTCACTACCATCAGCGGGAGAATGTTAATCGGTATTATCATCAGTAGTTCGGCAGCATAATTAGCTCCGGAATAACGGACAATTTTACCAATAACCTTTCTTTTGATAGTTGGAACCAGACGATACCCTTTCTCTACTCGGGGAAGAAGGAAGGGAACAGCGATGGTAACAGCGATTATCATGCCAAATCCCCAGGCGGCGAAAATGCCAAGATTAGGAAACCAAACCGCTAGTGGGATTAATAAGCCCAATCGAGAGAGTCCGAAGATTATTGTCACCGCCAGAGCAAAGCCTGATCTCTTTCGAGCAATGAAGGGTAATACCACCATGCTGATGATAGTAAAAGCAATTGTGGAGGCAATAAAAACACCAGCTAATATCAAATCTTGTCGCAGCAGGATTAGAGCGGGAGACCAAGTACCCAGACCACNCAAAAAAACTATGGAAACCGCCAGTGCCGCTAATGCAGTTACGGTAAAACTGGAGTTTATTAGGTCTCTGGTTTTGTTCCCAGAATCGGGCAGATATCGCATGAGTCCCCAATTTACCCCTACCATAGAGAGGAAACCGAGTAGGGCAATAATTGAGATAGTTGCCGAAGCGAGTCCTACCTCTTGAGGGGTGTAGAGTCGGGCGGCTATTATCCAGAAAACAAAACCCACCAGGGAATCGACGACCGACCTCATCATCAGGTAAAAGGCATTAGAAAATAAAGATATACCCCAAATGGCCTTCAACCTTTGCACAAGACCGACTGAAGTAATTATTTCAATGAGGTAATGCTGTACATTGTGGAATGGTTTATTCGACATTGTTTCCAGACTGGCGTCCGATTATAACCGGTAGATAGCCAATAATCCAGGTATAATGAGCCATGGGGATGAGCAATAGGTGTAGGGGGTTTTTGAAGCGAACAGCTATTGCTAGCCCCAGAAGGGGCGAGCTCAGGTGAGCGAGCAAGTGAAGGGCATATTGATGTGGTTTCAGCTTCAGCTCCTGTTTGTGTATGACAGCATCCCCTTTGCCCCAGTCAAACCGTTGGCTTATCAGGCTCTTTAGGTCACGTCTTGGATGATGATATAGTGGGGCGTCGATCCACCATGTTACCCTCCAGCCGTTGTCTATTATTCTTTGAGACAGCTGGATATCTTCTCCTCCCAGTATGTGTTTCTCGTCAAATCCAGCCACGGCTTCAAGGCAGCTAAGCCGGACGGCGTAGCACGGCCCAGAAGTGGTTATTTGCGACCCCCCAAAAGCGGCTCTACGATATAAGCGTTGGAACCAAGATAATGAGGAGCTACTCATTATTTTTTTCAGGTTGTCAGCATGATAAAGCCACCACTGCCCGATAGCCTTGGTAATGCTGTTGGTTATTACTGCTTTTTCCTGAGCGCCAACTATACCTATTGTCTCATCACTAAAGAACTCATGGATAGACGGGAAAAAGCCAGGGCCAAGATAGGCATCGGCATCGATGAAGAGCACGATCTCTTCTCTTGCATTGTGCCAACCAAGATTGCAAGCGGCATTAAAGCCTTTATTTTCGTCGAAGATAAGCTGCACTGGGTATTTTTTTACTGCTTCTATCGTCCCATCCGTGCTGTGGCCGGCCACCACGATAATCTGGCCGATATGTCCCCGCTGTTGGTATGGAATTAACGAAGACAGGCATTTATCAATAGTGTCGATGCTATTCCTGGTAGCTATAACCACGGATGTCTTCAATGGATCCTCCATACCGCCTGCTCTTTATTTCTCTGGCTCAAGGCTATCACAAAATAAATGGCAAGGGTAATGTCAACAGCGAGACAACAATTTATCATTTGGTACAAATACCTCAGGGTCACCATGTTCCATGCCTCCAGCCATTAGCTATTCCTTGATGCTAAATGTTTAGTACATACCATCCCGCCTGCCAACCGGGGCAGGAAATACACTAGAGGTGAAGCTAAAAGCCAGACGAGGTGTCGTAGGGGGATTAAGAATCGTGGCAACCGACGGGGGCTCAGAAATTCACTACCGCTCATATAGCCAAACCCGCATCCCCTAACCGTGTATCCCATTCCCTTGAAATGAACAGGATTCCAGTAAGATCTGTGTTCTTCGTAAGGACTTTCGCCTTCTAGAGGTTTCTGTGGGCATATGCCTACCGGCGTACTTAAGATTATTTGTTTACGAGCAATAGCTTCCATCTCTTTAAGCAAACAAAGCGCTTCATCCTTTTCGAGATGCTCAATTACTTCCAGCGCCAGCACAATGTCGAAGCTCTTTTTCTTAAAAGGCAGTAAACGCACATCGCATTGAATACATTCATCAAAATGCCCGTGTTCTTTGCCATCTTCTAAATTAGGACGGTATATGTCCGCACCAGTAGCATAAAATCTCTTCCGTTTTAGTATAGCTCGCATCGAAATTCCTGTCCCACAACCAACATCCAAGATGCTTTCCCCCTTTTTATCCAGAGACCGCCACACGATATTCAAATTCCAGAAAGGTATGTAGCTACGCTTATCCAGAGCAAATTGAGCCATTTTATCTAATAATCTGCTCCGGACATTATGCTTTTTCAGCACTGACTCACTCCAATTTCTGGTCTATTTTGTCGCTTCCAGTCTTTCCCGTCAAGCCGCATGGTATAACGACTTTATTGCCCGTGTCACAGTCGTTATTCTCGCAAAGACACTCTTTAGTAAGCCGGAAGGACCGTATGTTAATTTTCTTGTTCTGATCAAGAGTAAGGTATGGCAAAGTAGTACGGATACGAAGTAGACGAGCAATATCTGTAGCCGAGACATTTTATCGGTTCTGGCAATTGGTGTGTACTGATTGAAATTTGTCCAATCGGGTTCTTTAGTCAGATAACCGTTACTCTTTTGTAAACGGTAAAATTCTGTTCCTGGAAATGGAGTACAGATGGAAAAAGAGGGTTCTATGTTATTAAATATAACAAATCGCCACGTTTTTAACACGTCCCACAGCGTTTCACCCCAATTGCCGACAATGAGATAACCTTCTACTGATTGTATATTCGCTTTTCTCGCGAGCCGTATGAATCTTGAAACATCTGCAATAGGGAGATTTTTCTTCATCAGGGCACAGACTTTCTTGCTGGCGCTCTCTATTCCTAGACAAACTTTTATGAAATTGGCCTCTTTTAATTTCTGAAAAAGCTCCAACGAGACAAGCTGTCTGTTAGCCCTCATCGAACAAGCAAAAGTTAACTTGTTGTGAAGACCCCTGGCAATTATCTCATGACAGATATCAAAAGTCCGTTGTTGGGAAATGTTTATCATATCGTCACAAATGTCAATGTGTTTGATATCATACTTTGCCTGCAAATACTCCATCTCGTCCACTATGTTTTTTACGCTTCGTAGGTTGACAACACGTTTCCATACCACTGGAGAGCAGCAGAATGTGCAGGCATAAGGACAACCTCGCGAACCAATTAAATTCCAACTGGGATAAAATTTATATCCTTTAACGTCGAGCAGGTGTTCGGCACGGAATGGTATTTCGTCTAGGTCTTTTATCCGTTCCCTGGGCTCATTATGCTGTATCATCTCTTCATTCTTGAACGAAATCCCTTTGATATCTTCCCATTTGGCGCCTTGACAAATTTCGAGGAAACTCTTCTCTCCTTCCCCTCGCACAACTATGTCGCAATGCTTAAGGCATTTCTCTGGGTCCAGAGTGGCATTAACTCCGCCCATAACTAACAGGATGTCCGGGTCATATTGTCTGGTAACTCGGGTAATTTTCCTTGCTGACGGGTAGTTCAGGGTCTGTACGCTAATCCCTACCACATCCGGCTGAAAATCATTAAGCTCCTTTAGCCAACTTTCTTCAGAGAATCCATCTTTACTGCAATCAATGATCTTGACTTGAGAAGAAGATAGCTTCTGAAGCACATAAGAGGCAATATAGGTTATGCCTACAGGTGGTGTTTCAGATAACAATCCATCATACGCAGGGAAAACCAGCAGTACTCGGCTTTTCATAATATCATCTCGAGATAAGGTGAAAAGGCCAACGTTATTTTATTTTCTGTATATTCTTTTCGACCATGCTACTTATCCAGTGGTAAGTTCTGGTGAGTCCATCTTCCAAGTTTATCTCTGGCTTCCATTGGAGTACTTTGCTAGCTAAAGTCAGGTCGGCATTGCGCCCTCTCACTCCCTCCGGGGCTGATACGTCGTACTCCTTCGTTATCTTCTTACCTGATATCCTTATGACCATATTGGCCAGGTCTTCTACGGAAATTAAGCGATCAGAACCAATATTTAGCGGTTTATTGTAGTCTGATTCCATCAGTAATTCTGTTCCTTTGACGCAGTCATCAATATAGCAATAAGACCGAGTGGCTTTGCCGTCACCCCAGACTGTTATTTCTCCAGGATCTGAAGCTTCAGAAACTTTACGACAAAGAGCTGCCGGAGCTTTTTCTCTGCCATCTTTATATGTCCCTTCCGGGCCATAAATATTGTGGTATCTGGCTATACGGATATCCAACCCGTAGTCAATCCGGTAGGACTCCGCCATTATCTCACTAAAAAGCTTCTCCCAGCCATAAGCTTCGTTTGGTTCCGCAGGATAGGCATCATTCTCTTTTAGACCGGATACATCAGGGGTTGTCTGTTTGTAATTAGGGTAAATACAGGCGCTAGAACTGAAGAGAAACCTCTTTACTCTATTTCGTACCGCCGCTTCCATCATCTGGACGTTTATCAACACATTATCATGCATGATATCAGCAAACACTGAAGTGATAAAACCGATGCCTCCCATATTAGCAGCAAGATTATAGACCTGGTCAATACCTTCGGTGGCTTCAAGGCAGTTTTCCAATTCGCGTAAATCTAACTGAACCTTTTCAGTGTAGTATCTTTCTTGGATATAATCATCAAACTTTATATCTGCTATCCTAACAAAATGTCCCTTTGAGTATAAATCTTTTGCCAGGTGACTACCGATAAAACCTCCACCACCAGTAACTAATATTCGTTTCATTATTAAAACCTCCTGTATTTTTTGTTTCGCTGCACATCACTTAAAAACTTATCAGATAAACCCCTATCAGATAAGAGTCATCTTGTCTAGTTAATCGGTGATTCATACCGTTTCAATCATTTCAACCTCCTTTATCAGGAAAGTTTCTCTCCTTTGAGTCTTTTTTTCACCCAAGTATAAGTGCACCTTAAACCTTTGTCTAGACTGACTTTGGGGTGCCAGTTAAGAAGAGCCTTGGTTCTGGTTATATCTCCGGTCCGCGATAACGGGCCTACTGATTTAACAAAGTCATAGGTTATCTTTATATCCTTCCCTGAAAGTTCGGCTATTTTCTCAGCAACAGTGCCGATGCTAACCGCTTTACCTGAGCCTATATTCACCGTCATTGGGGGGTTAGATGCCTTTTCCCCAAGCTTAAGTAGAGCATCCGCACAATCTGATACATAAAGAAAGTCCCGTGACTGCTTGCCGTCACCCCGGACTACAAATTCTTCGCCGGGATAAAGAACTGCTTTACTGATGAGGTCGCTAATCACATGTCCCCTCGCGCCAAGAGGTTCATTTTCCCCGTAAATATTAAAAATACGCGCTATGCCTATATCAATATTCTTCATCCACCCCAGCTCTATTTCTCCCATAAGCTTTGACCATCCATAGCCGCCATCAGGGTTAATTTCACTATATCCAGTGCTAAGTATATTAAACTGATTTTGAGAAAGCTCAAGGTTATCTTCGGTGAAGACAGTACCGTAGGAGAATTGCCTATCCATAGGGTAGACGGCACAACTTGAAGCATATACGATCTTTCTCACCCCTTTCTCCAGACAGGCTCTAAAGACATTGGCATCTATCATAAGATTCGCTTGAAGAGCAGCCAGCTCAGCCATTTCGGTGGAGTGAAGATACTTCAGGCCTCCCACTCGAGCCGCAAGATGGAAGACAATATCTGCCCCTTCTATTGCTCTTAGTGCTTGATGGTAGTCACTCAGATCTGCTTTTCGAAGTTCAACATCAAAAGGCTTTATGCCTAAACTGGACAGGTTCTCACTATCCAGTTTAGCCAGATCACTGGCTACGATAACTTCTTTATTCTGCTCAAAGAGTCTCTTTACCAAATGACTCCCGATAAAACCGACACCACCAGTTACTATGGTTTTCATCCAATTTTTCTCCGTCTAGAGTTGTGCCTCTCTCCACTACCTGGTACTATGCCATTTTTGCTTTTTAGTTTCATACTTTCTCAATAGTTGCAATTAAACGAGTGGAAAGAGAGGGAATCCTCGACATAATTCTATCCATACCTTTTATAATGGTGCCCAATATTGGTGGAAGCGGGCTGTTAATCATGGTTGGGCATCCCATTAAACGTCTAATTTTGAAATGATAAAGCCGTAATAGTTCTTGAAAGGCTTTAGCAGTAAAAACTCTAATGTGCCCCCATTGCCCCTCTGAATCATCCACCAGTAACTTACCTATCCCTTCATGAGAGGGGCTGACTGCCATTGGGTAGGGTTGGTATCCTAATAAAAGGGCAAACCGGTTGGGCCAGCCAGCTAAATTAGGTGTCGTAATAACACATACTCCTCCCGTCCTTAGCACCCTATGAATTTCTTTCAACAAATGGTCAGGATTAAACAAGTGCTCGATAAGCTCTCCACAGTAAATTAAGTCAAAATATTCTTCCTCAAAAGGGAATTTTTCTTCGTCTATATCTAGCTTATAGGCTGTAATACCTTTTCTTTGAGCAACAGCGACCGCTTCAGAAGCTATATCTATTCCAAAGACCTCTCTAGCCCCGGAGCTTTCCTTCAAGAGAAGAGTTATATCGCCATCTCCACAACCTATATCTAGAAGGCGTTCGCCTTTTAGTTGGCGGAAAATCTTTATAATCCTGGCAAAGCGAGGCTCTTGAGCCAAACCTGCATAATAACCATCAGCATAGAATTCTCTCTTCTTCATTTGCGCTTTCCTGCAGCCTTGGCCCATAACGGTAATCTCATCTTCAGTTTCATTCTATCTCTAACAATCTTCGCGCTGCTATTCTAACCGCCTCATCCGAGGTGTGGCTGGATCTCCAACCCAGTTTATTCATCTTTTCTGTATTGAAACGGACCACAGGCACATCCCCGGGCCAACCTCGTCTGCCACCGGTATATTTATATTTAACATTGTGTAATCCCATTTCTTCGGTTACTATATCAGCGATGTGGTTTACATTGCTGACAGAATTGCCGCCTAGGTTGTAAACATCATACTGACTATCAGAATTATGAAAAGCACAAAGCATACCACCAACGCAATCTTCAACCAGGAAAAAGGGCTTCTGCTGATTCCCATCACCGTATATCTCAAGTTCGCTGGGGTTTTGCTTTAGCTTTTGGATAAAGTCATAAATAACCCCGTGACCCATTCTACCTCCCACTACATTAGCAAACCTGAACATTTGGGCTTTAATATTAAAGAGATGACAATAAGCGCTAATGAGTCCCTCACAAGCAAGCTTTCCGGCACCATAGAGGTTTATCGGATGCAAGGGGCCAAAGCTTTCCTTCAAGGAGGTCTCCGGTGGGGCATCTCCATAGACGCAAGCAGTAGAGGCGAATACGATTTTATCTATATTATTCTTTCTCATTGCTTCCAGGACATTGCGGGTGGCAATGGTGCAGTTGTTAAGGTCAAGATCAGTAATTCTGTTACCACCAGGAATGTCGGTGTTCGCTCCCAGATGCCAGACTACTTCATTTCCCTTCATAGCCTGTTCCAGGCTATGAAAATCCACCAAATCAGCTTCTACTAAACGAAAAGTTGACTTATCTAGATGGCTCCTAATGTTTTCTTTTCTACCTGAGATAAGATTGTCGTAGACAGTGATGTCGTTACCATCTGCCAGCAATCTGTCTGCCAGATGGCTGCCGATGAAACCGGCGCCACCAGTAATGAAATACCGTGCCATTAATCGTCTCCTCCTTTAAAATGAACGTTGGGTAGTTTTATACCGATTAGACAGAGCAGGTATGAGGTGCGAGTAGTATCCCAAAGTAACAAAGGTTAAAGCAGTAACAGTGACCCGAAGTTTACGCCAGGCACTGACGGGGTCGGTGAAGAAAGTTTTTGCTATATTGGGGAAGAGCCGGGTAAAGATGCGCTTCAGAAGTTGATGCTCCTGGCTTAACAGATCTAAACTCTTATCACTTTCAGAATGCAACTTCTTCATCATGCGTCTGGAGTGACCTATCCAGTAAGCTCTCTCTCTAATAAATTCTTGGCCCAATCGGTACTTATGAACCCTATGCCATAACCTAACCCTGGGAGAGTAAATTATGCTTTTCTCGGTTTGACTTCTCACCCTCAACGAAAATTCATTATCCTCAGCCATTGATCCTTTATGAAAGCCAAATTCATTGGAAAAAAGGCTACACCGCTCAAAAGCTTCCCTCCGAAAGGACATATTCATCCCCCAGGCGTTTCTCACTTTCTTTACTTCATCCCATCCGCACCAAGCAGTGCAGCTAATAATCCAGTAAAGCTCTTCAGGAAACCACGACATTGATTTGTCTTCCCACAAGGGAAAAGCAGAACCGGTAACACCGATAACAGAGCCATCATTGTAACTCTTTACCATTTCCTCAGGCCACTTGGGGGAAAGGACAACATCATCATCGATAAAGGCTATGATTTCGCCTTTTGACTGCTGAATGCCTACATTCCTACCTGCTGATAATCCCGGTTCACCATCGTTAAACAGCACCTTGGCATTAGGAATAGCTTTTTCCACGATGTAAATTTTGACCTTCTCATAAAGCTTTCTGGAGCGCTCAGCAACAAAGATAGTCTCAATATTGGAATAGGTCTGAGCTTTTACGCTATCCAGAAGTTCATAAATATCCTCCATTCTTTCCATGGTACAGGAAGTAATGATGATGGAAAGGAGAGGCTTATCAGCCATTAAAGCGCTCCTTAATAATTGTGAACCAAATGGTGAATCCTTGTTTTGTAGCCTGTGTGAAGCCATCTATAGCACTGACACCGGCAATCCGACCGTAGCTTGTATGTGGTATTTCTTTAATCTTCATGCCAGCTTTCTTGGCCCTAACGATCATCTGCTGATCCATGCTGCATCCTGCTTCTTTCATGTTATAGGTCAGCCCAAGCTTGAGAAATCCAGCTTTCCGAAAGGCATTATAGCCAGAGCAAACATCAGTGAATCGGGTATTATACAATAAGTTACAGGTAGAAGCCAGAACTTTGTTGCCGAACCAGCGATAAAGGGACTTTCCATGGCGCTGCCCCTTAATCAGACGTGAGCCTTTGGCTAAGTCGTAGCCATTGAGAATAGGTTCAATGAATCGAGAGATATCACTGGGGTCCGTCTCGCCATCAGCGTCAAGGGTAACAATAATTTCTCCTGTCGCTTGTTTGACACCATATTCCAGAGCATTTGCCTTCCCGTGGCCTGGTTGGCACAAAATACGGATATCAGGGTTAATCTTCTTGGTTATCTCAACTGTTTCATCAACAGAGTGCCCGTTTACAAGAAGGATTTCATCCACCCAATCCGGTATTTTGGGCAAGACATATGGCAAGCTCTTTGCCTCGTTAAGGGCGCAGATCAGCACAGTAATCTTGGGGCATCCTTCCGGCTTTTTCATAGATTAAACATCTGCTACTTTATAGTTGTTTCCGTTATCGCCTTATCCATCATACGCTTTGCTTTCTGAGCATCGTTTACAAATTGCTTTACCGTCTCACGAGTATATTTGTGATCCACCATTTTACTCAATAATTGTGGCGGAATTGTAAGAGCATGAGCGCCTGTCATGGCAGCGTTCAATATATCACCCGTTGACCTTATACTACCCACGATAATCTTACTTTTATATCCCCAGCGCTCTATCCATTTAACTGAATTAATAATTACTTCTGTTGCATTGCCTCCCTCGTCAGCCACCCTACCAAAAAAAATACTTATATAAGTCGCTCCTGCTTTAGCTGCCAATATTACCTGCCCTAAAGATAGCGTTGCGGTGGCATTAACCTTTATCTTTCTATTTTCAAGCGCATTTATTACACCGCAGCAGGGAATGCCATCTTGGGTTATCTGGGGTATCTTAACCACAATATTTGGCGCCCATGAACTAAACAATTCCGCCTGGCTAAGCATCTCGTCAAGGTTATTTGTAACAACTTCAACACTCAGTGGCAGAGGATCTAATAAAGCAGCGATTCTCTTGGCTCCAACTTCAATATCA
>NZEH01000038.1 GCA_002690375.1 Dehalococcoidales bacterium | reverse complement strand
TCGGGCTAGGGCGCCAGTTAGCTGGTGTCGTGACTGCCAAACGGTGCTGGCCAACGAGCAGGTGGTAGACGGCTTATGCGAGCGTTGTCAGGCAGCCATAATCCATCGGGATTTAGAGCAGTGGTTCTTTCGCATCCTGAGATATGCCGATGAACTTATAGAACATAATGGTATTAACTGGCCAGAGCAGCTTAAGGCAACGCAGAGAAACTGGGTGGGCAAAAGCTATGGCACTGAGATTTCCTTTGCCCTTAGCCACCCTGAAGTTAAGGAAAAGGAGATTCGTGTCTTTACCACCCGCCCCGATACTATCTTCGGTGTTACCTTTATGGTGCTGGCTCCGGAGCATCCACTGATAGCCCGGCTTACCTCGCCAGATAAAAAAACCGAAGTAGAGGAATATATAGCCAAATCCAGAAGACAGACTGAAATTGAACGCTTGTCTACTGAAAAAGAAAAGGACGGACTCTTCATCGGGGCGTATGTGAAAAACAGGCTTACTGGAGAGCCGGTGCCTATCTGGATTGCCGATTATGTTCTAGCCGGCTATGGGACGGGGGCGGTGATGGCAGTACCAGCTCATGATGAGCGCGACTTTGCTTTTGCTAAGAAATATAACCTGCCAATACGGATGGTGATAGCACCGCCGAAGTGGCAGAAAGAAGAACTAGATGAGGCATATATTGAGCCGGGTATCATGGTCAACTCATGGCAATTTGACGGCTTACCCAGTGAGGCGGGCATAGAAGCAGTCTCTCGGTTTCTGGAAGAAAAGAGATGGGGGGAACGAACCGTAAGCTACAAGCTCCGCGACTGGCTTATCTCCCGCCAGCGATACTGGGGAGCACCGATACCCATGGTCTATTGCTCTAGCTGTGGCATTGTCCCAGTTCCAGAGGAAGACCTACCGGTATTGCTACCTCCCGATGCTGAGTTTAGGCCTACTGGTGAATCACCTCTAAAATACAATGAGCAGTTTGTGGGGACTACCTGCCCTAAATGTGACCGCCCCGCCAAGCGGGAAACAGATACCATGGATACCTTTATGTGTTCCTCGTGGTATTTCCTGCGCTATACCAGCCCACACAGTGATACAGCAGCATTTGACCCTGACAGGATACGCTACTGGCTACCAGTGGACCTCTATACTGGTGGTGCCGAGCATGCCGTTATGCACTTGCTCTATGCTCGCTTCTTTGCCAAGGCTATTCGGGATATGAGGCTAGTTAATTTTGATGAGCCCTTTAGCCGCCTGTTTAACCAGGGGATTATCATTGCCGCTAAACAAAAGATGAGTAAATCACGAGGTAATGTCATTACCCCAGACGAATATGTCTCTGAGCTGGGGGCTGATGCTGTTCGTGCCTATCTTATGTTTATCGGGCCTTGGGAGCAGGGTGGTGAATGGGATGATAGCGGCATCAGCGGTATAAGTCGCTGGCTCAACCGGCTGTGGAAACTGATGCTAGCCGTATATAGTCGGGAAATAACAGATGCGACTTCAGGGACTTCTGTAGAAGCTTCTAGAGAGTTAAGGCGGATTACTCACCAGACTATCAGGAAAGTAACCCAAGACCTTGAGAAAATGCGCTTTAATACCATGCTGGCCGCCCTTATGGAGTTTACAAACTACCTAATGAAAGAAAATGAGAGGAGAAAAGTCCCCCATAAAGCCTTGAAAGAATCTATAGATAGCTTGCTACTATTGCTGGCACCTACCGCTCCCCACCTCACTGAGGAATTGTGGCAGCGGACGGGACATAGCTACAGCATTCATAACCAGAGCTGGCCCAAGTGGGACGAGGCACTGGCTAAAGATGAAGAGATTACCTTAGTGGTTCAGATAAATGGCAAATTGCGTGACCGGATTACCGTTCCAGCATCTATTACTGAAGATGAAGCTAGAAAGCTCGTGCTGGAAAGACCACGAGTGAAGACTTATGTTGAAGGCAAGAAAATTGCCAAGATAATCTATGTTCCGGGGCGGCTCGTTAATCTGGTGGTCAGGGGAAAGGGATTAAATGGAAGAGGTTAATAAGAATATGAAAACAGCCTTTATTGGCGGCGGCAATATGGGAGAAGCCATGCTGTCAGCCATCTTAAGAAAAGGCTTAAGCACTCCCGAGGCTATCTCGGTTAGTGATGTGAATCAGGCTCGCCGCCAGCACCTTACCGAACAATATGACGTTTATACCACCGACAGTAACCTTGAGGCTTTGAGCCGGGGTAATATCATCATTTTGGCTATCAAACCACAGAATTTAGCTGATTTGATGACTGAACTCGGTGGTCAGCTCAAGCCATCACAATTGGTGCTATCCATTATCGCTGGGGCTGGTATTGATACTTTGCAAAGTGGTCTAAGGCATCACTCCATAATTCGGGCGATGCCCAATACCCCAGCCCAGATTGGTCAGGGCATAACTGTCTGGGCAGCTACCGCCGAGGTAAGCCAAAAACAGAAAGCGTGGGCCGGCTCTATCCTGAAGGTTATGGGCAAAAAGATTTATGTTACTGATGAGCGCTATCTTGATATGGCTACTGCCGTAAGTGGCAGCGGTCCGGCTTATGTTTTCCTCTTTATGGAGTCGCTGGCCCAAGCTGCGGTGGCTATCGGTCTGCCTCAGGATATAGCCCGGGAGCTAGTTTCTCAAACGGTACTGGGGTCATCTGACTTTGCTCAAAAGTCAGAAAAGGAGCTTGCCGAGCTTCGGAGAATGGTTACCTCCCCCGGCGGCACCACCGCCGAAGCTATTAAAGTATTTGAAGAAGGGCATTTAAGAGAGCTAGCCAGGCGGGCGGTGGCTGCTGCCTATACTAAAGCCAAGAAGCTGGGGAATCAGTAAGCACCATGATGGTAGACATCTCCTCTTTATCCATCTGTGTTATAATGTCTTACCTAGAGACAAAAATGGAATAAGCTATGAACTGGCTTGATATAGTTATTCTAGTAGCTCTGGTTGTTCCTGCCTTAGTCGGCTTGAGGCGGGGGCTGATAAAGTCTGCTTTGTTGCTGGCTGGTCTCATAATTGGCGTAATCTTGGCCGGTAATTTCTACCAGCCCCTCTCTGGGCTACTTACCTTCATCCCCAATGAAAATGCGGCTAATATCGTCGCCTTTATCCTGATAGTGGTGGTAGTCACGACCATCGTCGCTGTGCTGGCACGGTTGATAAAGTCTGCCACCCGAAAGGGGATACTGGGTTGGATGGACCATGTTGGCGGTGCTGTATTTGGTTTGCTGCTGGGCGCCACACTCTGGAGCTCACTTCTGGCTACCTGGATAACATTCTTCGGCAGCGGGCTGGTTACTGAGTCACTACTGGCACTATTGCTACTGGATAAATTCCCACTGGTTCTGGGACTATTGCCCAGTGAGTTTGATGCTATACGCTCCTTCTTCCAGTAACAGACGAGGCTACCCCATACTGATATAGTTGCCGGCATTCCCTAGGCTGGTAAGCGCGAAGTTGGCTAAAGATTAAGCCTAGTGGAGATAGCCAATAGCTAGCTTATAATTTATTATGTGCCAGTGGCTGTCCTTTATGTGTGCTATTTAGGTAGCCTTTGGGGTTTCCCCCGGGTGTAAACTTTTCCACTTTTCCAGTAACTGCTCCTGGGTTTCCTCATGCTCCGGGTCAGGGATGCAACAGTCTACCGGGCAGATTTCAACGCACTGCCGGGCTTCATGGCTACCAACGCACTCGGTGCATTTATCTATATCAACTACATAAATTATCTCCCCTTCAGTGATTGCCTCATTAGGACAGTCCGGTTCACAGGCGCCACAACTGATACATTCATCTGTAATTTTATATGCCATAAAATCTATTCCCTCCTGATACTATACCTTAAAAAATTGGGTTGCTTTAGAGCGAAATTTTTCTTCTTTTAGTAGCCTCTACATTTCATTGGCACCTACCTTCTTTGTTAAAGCTTGAGCCACATGTTTGGGGACGAGGTCATGAATGCTACCACCTAGTCTGGACACCTCTTTTAGCAAGCTAGAAGAAAGAAATTGATATTCCGGTTTTGCCATTAGACAGACCAGCTCTAACTCAGGATTTAATCTCCGGTTCATCATCGCCATGTCAAACTCCCGTTCAAAATCGGCACTCACTCTCAATCCTCTTACCATAGCTTGTGCCTTTACCCTTTTGGCGAACTTGACAGCGAGGCCGCTGAAAGGTTGCACCTCGACATTAGGCAGATGAGTTACTGCCTGCTGGGCCATCTCCACCCTCTCCTTGACAATGAACAGTGGGTGCTCATATGAGGTATCATAGACACCGATAATAAGCTTACTAAAAATCCGGCTCGCTCTTTGGGCAACGTCAATATGTCCGTTGGTTATGGGGTCAAAGCTACCGGGATAGATGGCAATGATCAAAGCCTAGCCTCCTTCCGATATAAGGCGATAACGCTATCGCCGTGGCGGTGCTCTTTAATAAGCTCTAGCGCAGCATAACTTGAACTTAGTGGTCGGTGAGGCGAGTGGGTCACCACTAAAATGGTCTCTTCCCCCACCAGTTTAGAGTCTGCCAGCTTGAGGATAACTCTATCTATAGCCGAATTAAAATAGGGCGGGTCCATCAGTATAATATGATACTCCTCATCAAGAAAGGAAATTGCCTTAGCTACACTACAACAATAAACGTGGGCCTTGTCTCCAAGCCTTGTCTTTTCTAGATTCTCCCTAATTATATCACAACACCGCGGCTGGTGTTCAACAAAGTCAACCAAGCCAGCACCACGGCTTAGCGCCTCAATACCTAGAGAGCCACTTCCAGAGAACAGGTCAAGCACCCGGCTCCAGTCGCTGGTAAGGGCTTCTAGCATTGAAAAAATTGCCCCCCGCACTAACTCCGTCGCCGGACGGGTTCTGGTCCCCTTCGGGGACCTAAGTATACAGCCTTTTGCTTTACCGGCAATAGCTCTCATAATATAGTAAACTAAAATTTGGGCTTGGCTGCTATATTATTCAGGCGCTCTATACATTCGGTATGGTGGATGGTATTGAGCATCTCCCGAACTTTTCTTTGAGAAAAAGCATCTTTTCCCAACCTTACAACAGTTATTTGTCCCTCGCCCAAGATCAACAGGTTAACTTTATCTCATTCAAAAGTGTTCGTCAATAGTATTCCGATGAATCGTAGCGTAAGTTTTCGAGCACGTGTTTGACGACTACAGCATCAAATCTATCTCACTCCCCCAGTGCCTTCAGAATAACTCGTTTTCTGCGCTGACCGTCAAACTCAGCATAGTAAATCTGCTGCCACGGGCCGATGTCTAGCTTCCCCTGGGTTATAGGCACAATGACCTGATGATGGACTAGCAAGCTCTTTAAATGAGCATCTCCGTTAGCTTCACCTGTGCCATGGTGTCTATAGTCTGGTCTATAGGGCGCTAGCTCCTCTAGCCATTCCTCAATATCTGCAATCAAGCCGGTCTCAGCATCATTAACGTATACCCCCGCTGTAATATGCATGGCTGATACGAGGATAAAGCCTTCACTTATACCACTGCCGCTTACCAAATTCTCTACCTCATCTGTAATATTGATGAATTCCCGGTGGTTCCTAGTGCTAAACCATAGGTACTTTGTTACCGACTTCATGGGCTTCCTCCAACTATTCTCTAATTCTTTCAGAGATATTAGCTTACTTGCCTTTATACGGCAACCCATGAAAATGATTTTACCTTATGTTTTCTTCCACGTGACTTCTATTAAGTGTCGTAACTGCATGTCCGAAGCGTTGACAACTTCATTACCAAGACCTAAGATTACTCTAAGAATAGAAACTCAGGGGCAAACATGGCAAGCAAAAAGCTATTCACTACCGAAGACGCCAAACGAATTGGCGAGATCCTAGGTACAGATCGGAGTAAGTACGATGCCGAGCAATAGTAGGATGGGGCTTGATGTCGAGCCTGAGTGCGGTCTAGTTGCCCCACATACCAATGTTACTAACGATAATCCTAGATGACCGGGGCAATTGCTTTAGCTCATCTCAATAAATGTTTAAGTTACTACACGAGGCTTAAAAAGATGGAAAGGGAAATCAAAAGTAGGTGGAGTAATCCTTAGTAAGTAATGAGGAGCTATCTCAGGGTAATAACTATGATAAGGTGTTTTAAAATCGGCTTAGTGCTTTTCGTAGTGTTCTGCGTTGTTGGGCTGGTGACTCCTTACCAGTTAACGGCAAAATCCCCCGTCCCAAGCCCAGGACTACTCCAAACATCAACACTAACGCCGACACCGACACCACTAACAATGCCACCACAAGTTGATGTGGTAATAGAAGGGTTCGCCTTTAAACCAGCCACGCTCAATATCTCGATTGGCACCACTGTCATATGGCATAACAACGACTCACAACCTCATACCGTGAGTAGCCCGCGTGCTCTATTTGATAGTGGCAACTTCTCCCGTGGCGCTACTTTCAGCTATATCTTTGAGCAGAAGGGCATTTTCGAATACTCCTGCACCATTCACTCATATATGAAGGGGAAGATTTTTGTAGACAGCGAAGCCCAATTTCTTTCGAAGACTGATGGGAAGATCATTGATCCACTGTTAGCAAGTAGGTTGATAGTCATTCTGGGAATTGTCAATCTGGTAGGCGGAGTGTTAATCTTCTTCTCCTGCCGTTGTCTTGGCGGTTCGAAGTTGGGTGTAAAGCTGATGAAGTATCGATCATATCAACGCTTTTATCAATACCACTGCTATATCTGGAGAGTTTTTTGGGCCTCGGTAATAATACATGCTTCACTGGCGATAATATTCTTTGGCTGGCCAAGCTAGACCTTTAATGCAGAGAAAAAGGAAGCAAGTCAGAGTGAGTTTGAAAGGATAGAATAAGATGAAACCAAGAGAGATAAAACCAGGTATTTACTGGGTGGGAGCTATTGACTGGGATAGACGGTTATTTGATGCGCTGATACCACTGCCCGATGGCACGAGCTATAACTCATATCTAATAATAGGTACTGAGAAGACGGCTCTTATTGATACCGTAGACCCCACTATGCAGAACGCTCTGATAAATAACCTGAACCAACTTGGGATTGATAATATAGACTATGTTGTCGCCAATCACGCCGAGCAGGACCATTCCGGCACTATCCCTCAAGTCCTCCAAAAATACCCTCAGGCACAAGTGATCACTAACCCTAGATGTAAAGATATGCTCATCGACCTGCTCATGATTCCAGAAGAGCGGTTTATAACGGTCAGTGATAAAGATACCATTTCCCTAGGGGACAGAACTCTTGAATTTATCTATACTCCTTGGGTTCACTGGCCAGAGACAATGTCCACCTATTTAAGAGAAGTCAGGATACTCTTTTCCTGTGATTTCTTCGGTGCCCATCTCGCTACGACAGACCTGTATGTAACTGATGAGTGGCAGGCTATTGAGGCAGCCAAGAGGTATTATGCCGAAATCATGATGCCTTTCCGAACCAATATCCAGAAAGACCTTGAAAAACTAAAAGACTACACCATTGACATTATTGCTGCCAGCCACGGTCCCTTGTATGACAAGCCAGCGTCCATTATGAAAGCGTATTATAGCTGGGTTGTGGATAAGCCCAAAAACATTGTGGTCTTACCCTATGTCTCGATGCATGGCAGTACCCACAAGATGGTCGAATATTTGGTTGACCTTCTAGCCGAAAAGGGCGTGGTGGTGAAACAGTTTGACCTTCCCGTAACTGACAGTGGAAACCTAGCAATGGCATTGGTAGATGCGGCGACAGTTGTTTTCGGGACGCCCACCGTGCTTGCCGGTGCCCATCCGAGTGCTGTTTATGCCACTTTCCTAACAAGTGCTCTGAGACCAAAACTGAAATTTATCTCTATCATCGGTTCCTATGGCTGGGGAGGTAAGGCTGTTGAGCAACTCGCCACAATACTCTCTAGTTTGAAGATAGAAATACTGGAACCAGTGCTGAGTAAGGGTTTTCCCAAAGAAGCAGATTTCAAGGCTCTAGATAATCTGGCTAATACCATTGTCCAGAAGCACAAAGAGCACAACTTCACTTAATAGTTTCCGGCTTAAGCCAGAAAGGAAGCGGTAATGATAGCAACTGAACAAATAATTACGGAGAACCCAATGGGCAACGAGAAAAATTGATGTATTTTGGAAACGATTTCGCTAATAAAATATAAGGTGGTGGGCGGTACTGGATTTGAACCAGTGACCTCTTGCGTGTGAAGCAAGCGCTCTCACCACTGAGCTAACCGCCCCAAATCATAGCTATTTTAGCTTAGGAAGCGAGCTTTGTAAAGAAGTGCATCTTATCTTTAGCGAAACCTGTGATATCCCTTTATCACCAGATGAATAGTTTATAGGTATTGACTTTTATTGACGGCTAGGCTAGACTGATGTACCACAGTTTTCGGCAGATTACACAACTAAAGGTTAAGCCAGATACGCTAATGATAGATAAATAGTTTATGGATGTTGACTTTTATTGACAGCTAAGCTAGACTGGGCTATCATAGTTTTCGGTAGATTACACGACTAAAAGTTAAACCGGCTACGCTACTGGTAGATGCGCTGCCGGGACTGCCTTTGCTACCTGCCACTAGAGCACCGGTTTTTTGCCGTCGATGAGGGGCAACTGTTACTAATAAGGTTGGACCTTGATGGAAAAAGAGAAACAACCCCAAGAAGTTCCCCAAAAACGTGGACGTTTCTATTTAGTGGCATCTTTACTCATTGCCATAACGTTACTGATTACCACTCTTTTTACTGGCAGCATAGCTTATGGCATTCAAAACATGGTAACTGAGATAAAGGAAGGAGATTTACTACCGGAGGGAGTGAGGGAGTTCAGAATATCAGTGCAGCAATGGTATTATAATCCGGTAATCCTTAAAGTAAACCCTGGGGATAGGGTAAGGTTCATCCTTAAAAGTGAAGACATTACGCATGGCTTTGCCATAAATGAGTTGGGTATTAATCTGGCTGTGTACGCTCATTCAAAGTCGCAGCAGGAAGTAATGATACCACCAGATGTGGAAGAGGGCATCTATACGATGTACTGCAGCATATTTTGTGGTATGGGGCATCCTATTTTGAAAGGGAAAATAATTGTCGGTACCCCTACCTTATTCATCGGTATCGGGATGAATAAGATTTTACCCTATGTTGCTAGCACAGTCATGGCCGGCGTATTCATCGCCTTTATCATTACGGGCGTTACGGGGAGACGTGAAACCGGATGAAGTGGTCCAAGAAGCTTACTACTGACCTCATGGAGATTAGCTTCATCAGGCGTCTGGTAAAGCTCCACTATTTTCAATTCCTTTTCGTTGCCCCGCTGCTGGTCATCTCTACTATAGCTACCATCGCCGTTATATACGGGGTCGAAAACCCGGCCTTAAACTTTGGCATGGTGTTTTTCTGGATGATATGGTGGGGGCTGTTGATTTTACTCTTTGTCCTCGTTGGCCGGGGCTGGTGCTTTATGTGTCCCATCGGTGTTTTTGGGGATTGGATACAGAGGCTCAGCCCGTGGTGGAAAAGCAAATGGAGTCTAGGGTTCAATAAGAAGTATCCCCCCAAGCATAGGAACTTGTGGCTTGCCCTAGTTCTCTTCCTTATCTTCATTTTTCTGGACTACGGATATGGGATTTCTAACAGTCCTAGCCTCACCGCCGCTCTCATTATAGCGATAGTTGTGGGGGCAATAGGGGTAGCTATCGTTTTTGAAAAAAGGACCTTTTGCCTCTACCTCTGCCCCGTCACTCTCTTTATCGGCGTCTCCTCCATGTTCGCCCCATTTGAGATTCGGAAAAAGAAGGCCGAAGTCTGTCGCAAGTGCCAGACAAAGGACTGCTTTAGAGGCAACGAGCGGTTCTATGGCTGCCCCGTTCTCGAGTTTCCAGGAGGAGACATGGATACGAACCGCGATTGCATTCTTTGCACCGAGTGTATCAAGGCCTGTCCTCACGATAACATTGGGATGAGGTTTAGACGCTGGGGACACGACCTATGGGCCAGAAAGAAAGCCAGACTTGATGAGTCTGTTGGCGCCGTAACCATATCCGGAGTGGTTACCGTAGTGGCCCTCTTCCTAGTCCTCTTCCTACCCCAAGTGAATATCTTCACACGTGAATTTTGGCCCAGCGCACCCCCCGCTGATTGGCCCCGGCTAGTAAGTGTGTTTTTGTTTTATCTGGGGCGTACCGCTGATTGGCCCCGAATAGTGGGTATTGGTGCGCTTTATCTGGGGGCTATCGCTGCCACCTTGCTTTTTATGTATAGCTTTAGCTACCTGTCAAAACTATTTAGCGGCGCCAAAGACATCTCAACCAATGCCTTCTTCGTCCATTTCGGCTACGCAGTGCTACCTCTGGGAGTAATGAAGTTCCTCTCTGATATCATAGATCATGTGTTGCGTACATGGGGGATGCTCGCTAATTCGATAAGCGCCCTGTTCCTAGATTTCCCGCTTAACCGTGTTGATATAGAAGAGCCTATCGTAAATCAAGTTCTGAGCGCCAACCAGACATATTTGCTACAGCTGGCGCTAATTACTTTTGGCTTGGGTTTCAGCCTCTATGTTGCCTATAAACTGGCCGGGCGCATGTTCTCGAATAGCGATATTGCCTTTAGGGCTTTTTTGCCGATAGGAGCTTTTATCTCCATCTTGGCCATGACAGCACTGTGGACACTGTCTGCCGCCCTATAAGGAGGTATCGTGGTAATATGAAGATAAGGGATTTCTTAAAAATCAATGACCGCCCATTAATCACTATTGGGCCAAGTGAAACACTCTCCGCAGCTATACAGAAACTGGTTGAGAGTGACATAGGGACACTACCGGTCTGTAATGACAAGGGCGAGCTAGTGGGAATTATTTCCCAAAGAGACCTGTTGAAAGAGTGTTTGCAGCGTAGCAGTGCCGTTGACATCACCAAGGTCCAAGATGTGATGACCCAGCGTGTAATTGTAGGAACTCCTGACGACAATCTAGATTATGTAACCACCGTAATGAAGCAGAACAAGATTAGGCATCTCCCTGTAGTAGTTGGCCAGAAAGTGGAGGGCATGATATCAATGCGGGATAATTGTAACCTTCAATTAACAGAGTGCAAGACGCAGACCCGTTACATAGACCTAGTGCCCGGAAAAACTCGTTCCAGGAGACAACATCTAGTCTAGCAATATTTTTGTAACAATGGTCCAAAAATCTACAAAAACTTGACAAGTGCTACAAATAAGTGTATCCTTTAACTCAACCTCGAACCTCATGACAATTTTACCAAAAGACTTGACAAGAATGCCTCAAACATGCTATATAGAGTGGTCTTTGTTTTAAAAAAATTGAGAAGGTGGTGCTTGTGACCGTTCCGGTTACTTGAGATCACCAAGGAGGAGGCGCCTATAAGCTAATACTAAATTATGGGAGGATGTGGATGAAGAATATAAAAATTCTTGTAGGGAAGGTGAAGTTAGGTAAACTGAAAGGAGGAGAATAATTATGGAGAACATTATCAAGGAAGGCCGGACGCGAAGAGAGTTCCTCAAGGGAGCCGGTGCGGTTATGGCTGGTGGAGTTGTTGTCGGTGTTGTTGGTAGCCAGTTAGCCTGTGAAGAGCTACCAGGCGTAGCAAATTGGTGGACTGCTGGATCAGCCCCAGCTGCTATGGCACCAAAGGCAGCAGCCTATCTTGTCTATGATCAGTTGAAGTGTGACGGCTGTAACACCTGTGTGCTTGCCTGTTCAGCAGTGCATGAGGGAGTACAAAGTCTCTCTTTAGGCAGACT
>NZEH01000037.1 GCA_002690375.1 Dehalococcoidales bacterium | reverse complement strand
GCTTGGCGATGTTTGGGTTATCGGCAAGGTCTAGGATGAACTGATCAATGGCTGCAAGTGCCCGTGGGTCGATCAGGTCTCCCTTGATGTAGATAACACCTGGCTCGCCGCCCGTCTCNCCNANATGTTCGNCTATCTTGTCCAGACNGACCACGAAGTCTGNTTTACTGNCANANANGTCNTTAACATCAAAGNTCGCCTCCAGCNTNGTGGCGAATAGTACCGCGGCGGCGGTTATCCCGANGACGACCACCAAGACCNCCAGGCGGTANCGAGCAATCCNNGAAACNAGGGNAACGAGCCAACCGCTAGNTACTCTAAGNGNTGGTGNNATGCTTGCCTCCGGCTGAGCAGAGNNTGNCGNTGGNGTGCGATGAGACTGTCNNCNATNNATGANAAGNACNGGCACNACCAAGGAGACAACAANCANACCGAGNAGAACGGCAACACCNANNGGCTTGCTAACCGCCACCAGAAAGATTACNCNGNTGCCAGNAAGCACCGCCACNNCCANACTAATTAAGAGAATTAAGAGCGTCATGAGNNGCGCTCTCCTTGAAGGNANGGTGGAGNNTGGGCGCTGGAGCNGNTCTATGCGCATCATGGCCAANGGGAGCACTACNCCNAAGACGATAAACGAGGAGACCATGGCTATACNTGCTGCGATGCCNAAGTGGATGANTGCCTCTATNCCNGACGCAGTGTTGGAAAGAAAGGCAACGCTATCGCTTANCATCGCCAATGNAAGCGCACCNAGCACACCNGCAAANCCGACCCGNAGGGCCATGCCTGGAGCATAGCCGTAGCCCTTCTCCTCTCGGTAGCGCCGTAGGCTGTGCAGAGCAAAGTCAACGCCCAGCGATATCATGGCGATGGGAACAATCAGATCAATAACCAGCCCTCCCTTGAGGCCCACCAGGTTGGAGATACCTTTGAGCCAGATCATAAGGATGCCCAAACCGGCTCCGGTCAGGGCAACAGCCCAATAAGACCGCAGGCTAAATCCGGCAACCAATACCACGGCGATGACAGTGCCCATGATGAAATACCCAGCTGTCTGTCCTTGGTCAGCCGCTTCCAAATTGACATCAATGGCGACACCCCAGAGGCGGAAGTTTTGCTCATCACCACGCAGTGTTAGTTGTACATTACGGTTGAATTTTTCTTTGTTCAGGGCTGTCTCTCCACCAAGTGCGAGCTCAAAAGTGCCACCGCCCAGCTTTTCGTTATCTGCCAGGACAACGACGACCAACGCCGGAGAGGTCCAGTAGTCTATTTCCTCCCCACCAACCAATTGCCTATCGCTCTGGCTCTTGACCGATAGAGAGTCTTTCAGTCCACTGGTCTGGGGATTAGAAAAGAGTTGGTGCAACGCCAACTTCACTTGCTCATCAGTAGCGGTCTCCAATGTAATGCTGAAGCGCGGGTCATTCACCAGCACATCCTGCACCGCATCAGCAAGGCTATACATTCCTATGAAAGGCCGATTCGCCTCGACATTAAAGGCTTCGTAGAGGTAAGGTTGAGCAAGCAGACCCTCCGGTGCCAGCGCACCCCTCTGGTCTTTCTCCCTTAGGCTTTGTCCGTTCTGATACAACTCCCAAAGAGCGGCCCAAGTAAGGATATCCCCAGTTTGGGACTCAGCGATGTAGGAAGAAGGATGCACTCTGGGAGCAAAACGATCGTTAATATCATCCCGCATGTCAAACATCTCCCCAGCCGGATCCGACGATGCCTGCTCGTCACTGCCCATGGTGAGGAGTGGGATGACCAGCAAGAGGGTGACAACCACCATTGCCAAGATGACTCTCCCCGCATTGCGCACCAAAAAGTCACCTACTTTGGCGGAGGAATGCGAATGTGTCCTAGTGCCGTGCTCCATATGCTTTACTGATTCCTATACATTCTGATCACGGATTATACTGAAGCACTCAGATAGTTACATAGAGCGCCAACAAACCTCATGCATAATGCCATATCCAGAGCCTACTCCTGATGACCAAAAGACCACACAGCCAGAAGTATCATCACTATGCCAAACGATGCCATTACAGCAATGTTGTCCCAGAGTGACATAGTATGCCCCAGTACACTTAAAGGAGAGTCTGTTGCCACTCCCAAAGCTACCTGCCGGATGGGGGCGATGCCATAGGTAGCCGGATTGAGCTTTACCAGAACATTCATCCAGGCTGGCAAACCCTCCACCGGGAAAAACACCCCGGAGAGAAATATCATGGGAAAGACAAGCAACTGCATCACCACCGGGAACGCCTGCATGGACTTGATGCGTGTCGCCAATAGAATACCCAGAGAGCCCATTGAAGCCGCCAGTAGAAACAGCAACGGGATAAGCAGCAGCACTGTCCCCAGCGACAAAGAAACACCAATTAGGGGGGCAAGTAACAGGATGAATATCCCTTGAAACAAAGCAGTTGTTGCCGACCCCAAAGTCTTACCGATAGCTACCGAGCTACGACTGATGGGTGCCACCAGTACTTCCTTTAAAAAGCCAAACTCTCTATCCCAGACTAGTGATATCCCAGCCATAAGCGAGCCCATAAGCACCATCATGCCAACAATACCGGGGAACAAGAACTGGGTGTAGTCATCAACCCCGGGGCTCAAGCCACCTATTCGCTTGTTAAGACCAACACCAAAGACAAACAGGAACAGTAGGGCAAAACTTACAGACCCGACCATGCGTATCTTATCATGCCAGAAGCGAAGTATGTCGCGATACCAGATGGTATAAATTCCACGCAGATGATTCATTCTTGTCTCCTAGTGGTGTCGGCGACGACCATGCTGCTGGACCATTGCCTTAAACTCATCAACTGTTTCCTCCTCACGCATTTCCCGCCCGGTAAGCTTGAGGAAGACATCATCCAAGCTAGGACGATGCAGACTGACACTCAGTATTTTAATGTTAAGTTCCTTTATAAAGATAGGCAAGAACTCCTCCCCATTAGCTACCTCAAAGGTAAGCCCACTACCACACTGTTTAGCCTCAATTTGGTAACGAAGCCTGAGCTCTTCAGTGGCTTTGTCACTATCCTCGGTCTTCACAGATATTATGTCATGCCCCACGAGCTCCTTTAGCTTGTCTGGAGTATCCATGGCGATAATCTTACCGTAGTCAATGACGGCAATACGATCAGCCTTTTCAGCTTCATCCATATAATGAGTAGTTAGGAAAATGGTAGTCCCTTCGCTCTGCCTAAGCTCAAGTATGTACTCCCACATACGGCTGCGCGTTTGAGGNTCAAGCCCNANTGTNGGCTCATCAAGGAACAGCACCTTGGGGCGATGAAGCAGCCCCCTNGCTANCTCCAAGCGGCGTTTCATACCCCCGGAATAGGTACGTACATCGCTATGACGCCGCTCCCATAGCTCAACCATCTTGAGCATCTGCTCCATCCGCTGCTCACGAACCGAGGGCGGTATGTTATAAACCATAGCATGGAACCGCAGGTTTTGTAATCCACTAAGCCGCTCATCGAGGCTAGGATCCTGAAAGACCAGGCCAATTGACTGGCGTACCTGACTCTGCTGGCGCACCACATCAAAGCCATTAATCATAGCTCGTCCTAAAGTCGGTTTAGCTAGAGTACATAGGATGCTGATAGTAGTCGTTTTACCAGCCCCATTGGGGCCAAGGAAGCCAAAGATTTCTCCTGGTATCACACTGAAACTGACATCATCCACTGCCATCAACGTACCAAATTTTTTTACCAAGTTTTCCGCTTTGATAATGTAATCACTCATTAGTTTTCCCTAAGAGACAAGACTGGCTAAATAGTCATTACTAGCGGTTGGTATGTATGATTTTGGCATATCTTATTCTGCATACATGATTACCCTGCCCACCATTGTAGCATTTTAAGCTTATTATTGAAAAGCTACGAACTACAAAATGAAGGTTTGGAGCCTATTCATCCCTTGATGACACCAATGGGCTTTGTTCGGGCAACAATTCTTGAAATGCCTGCATTGTGAGTAACGCCAACTACGGAGGTTACATCTTTATAGACCTGGGGCGCCTCCTCGGCAAGCCTGGAGAGGCTGCCTGTCCGCACCGTTATACCATGTGATTCAAGCGTTTTAAGCACCTCTTTACCTCTAAGATGGCGTTTGGCAGCCGCCCGGCTTTGAAGCCGGCCGGCACCGTGGCAGATAGAGCCAAAGGTCTCCCGCATCGCCTGCTCAGTCCCAANAAGCACATAAGANACCCGCCCCATGTCCCCAAGAATGAGAATTGGTTGTCCTATCCGAGAGTATTTCTTGGGTACATCGTGGTGACCGCTAGGAAAGGCTCTGGTAGCACCCTTGCGATGGACACATAATTGTCTTTTTTCACCACTAACGGTATGCTCTTCTACCTTGGCAATGTTGTGCGCCACATCATAGATAAGCTCCAATCCGGCGTCCTTCTCACTTATATCTAGCACCCGGCAGAAAGCTTCTCTCACCCAGTGAGTAATACATTGGCGATTGGCCCAAGCATAATTGGCGGCACATTTCATAGCCGAAAGGTAAGCTTGACCTTCGGCAGAGCTTACTGGACTACAGGCAAGTTGGCGATCAGGTAGCTCAATATTGTACTTGGCCATTGCCCTGATCATCTCCTTAATATAGTCGCTGGCTACCTGATGCCCCAAGCCGCGGGAGCCACAGTGAATAAGAATCATAACCTGCCCAAGCCGGTCAATACCCATAGCTTTAGCAATATCTGTTTCATATATGTGGTCCACTGCAGCCACCTCAAGAAAATGATTTCCAGAGCCAAGAGTCCCAAGCTGTGGTATGCCACGTTCTTTAGCTTTACTACTGACATGGATCGGGCTAGCATCAGCCATCTCGCCCCCTTCCTCGGTAGTCTCAAGGTCATCCGGCCAGCCATATCCCTTCTCCACCGCCCAGCGTGATCCTTTAACTAGCATCTCGTTAATCTCCCCAGGACGCAGCCTTATCTTTCCCTCTGAACCCAAGCCTGAGGGAATATTCTCATAAAGAGTATCAATGAGCTCCTTTACCCTAGGACTAACCTCTTTCTGGGTCAGGTTGGTCCGCAGCAGACGAACCCCGCAGTTAATGTCAAAGCCAACACCACCCGGCGAGACCACGCCGTCAACTATGCTCATAGAGGCTACACCACCTATGGGAAANCCATAGCCCCAGTGGATATCGGGCATAGCCAGAGNATGGNCGATTATACCGGGCAGAAAGGCGACNTTGGCNACCTGCTCTAGCACTTGCTCCTCCAGGATATGCTTAAGCATCTCCTCATTGGTATAGATTAGCCCNGGCACGCGCATACCNGCNTTATAACTCTTTGGTATTCGCCAGCGGTAGTCATCTACCTTCTCCAGATGCCCCAGCCACTCAACCATAACNTCACCTCCTAAACATCAAAAATAANCCNTACCTCGTTCTTNTNNCTNTCCACTTTGAATATATNNTAAGTAGCTGACTTAACCCCTATCTTCANNTAATGACGNAACNGGTNATACTTTTCAGCACAATATATTGCTTTTAGNTACTCTTCAGCAAGCTCACTTATATTAAACATCTTAAATAGAAGNATTTCAACNGCAAGAAAATATATCAGGCTATTAAGCCACCCGAAAAGTAAAACCTCTAAGTCATCCTTATGCAACTCCAGACGGCAGAACTCAATCTCTTTTACCACCTCTTTTGGTTGATGCAAAGTGTCATTTAAAGTATGTCTGGAATGGAACTTCCTCCTTTAGCCCCCTCCCTCAATCCCGTATCAAGTTAAATAAAAAAAGTTAAGCAAAAAGATAGACCAGAAAACAAAACTATAGGTGAAACTGTAAAATTGAAGCTAGGTCGTGGAGCGGGTGATGGGATTCGAACCCACGACGTCTTACTTGGGAAGCAAGCACTCTACCGCTGAGTTACACCCGCCCAATNCATAGCTATTTTAGCTCAAAGAACAATTGCTGTAAAGNGTGAAACTCAACCTGCTCACTAGTNAATATTGCACTGCTTTAGAAGTATGAGGTATAATAANTACCGCTAAGCAGACTGCACTATATCCAAATGGNCGATTAGCTAAAATGGGATACCAAGAACACAAACACGATGCGCCTAAAAGNGTAAACTGCGCTGTTNTCATCACCTCCAATACCAGNACAGAGCAAAATGANGAATCCGGCAAGCTNATTATTAAAGCGCTTGAAGGAAACGGCCATCGNGTTGTGTCTTACTGCATTTTAAAAAACGATGCNGACTCAATTCAGAAGAAGCTGGGTGAGCTTCTTCAAGAAGAAAGCNTAAAGGTTATTATTACCAGCGGGGGCACCGGGATAAGCCACCTGGATGTTACTGTGGAGACAATATCTCCAACTCTAGAGAAAAACTTGGATGGCTTCGGAGAACTTTTTCGCTTGTTGACTCACCAAGAGCTAGGCAGCGGCAGTATCATGAGCCGGGCGATAGCAGGTGTCGCCAAGGGAAAGGTTATCCTTTGCCTTCCGGGCTCAGTTGGAGCAGTAAGCTTGGCGATGGAGAAAATAATCTTACCTGAAATCGGGCATCTAGTACGGGAAGTGACAAGATGAAACCCTTTGGAGCACTCATCCCTTTTGAAGAAGCCAAAAGACTGATTGACGCCAATATAGAGCCAATCCCAAGAACCCAGAGAGTCAGTATTAATGACAGCCTTAATCGGGTGCTGGCCGAAGATGTAGTCGCCACTAGAAGCACACCCCCCTTCAATAGAGCGGCTATGGACGGTTATGCCGTCAAGGCAAAAGACACCTTTGGTGTTTCCCGACAGAATCCCAAGTTGCTTAATATAGTTGATGTTCTATACGCTGGATCTGTACCCAGAAAAAAATTAGCTGCCGGAGAGTGTATCCAGATTGCTACTGGAGCTATGATGCCCCCAGGTGCTGATGCCGTGGTGATAATTGAAGATGTCACTCAGGAAAACGACCAAGTAAAGATTTTCCATCCGGTCTACCCCAACGCCAATACTGCCTCAAAAGGAGAAGATATCAAAAAGGGGGAACTAATTCTAAAGCAAGGCATCATTTTAGGCCCAGCCAAGATAGGGGTGCTCGCCTCTCAAGGAATGCGCCGAGTAAGGGTATATGAAAAGCCAATAGTAGCTGTAATCCCCACCGGTGAAGAGATAGGCGAGGTGGGTAAAAGGTTAAGCCGGGGGCAGGTCTATGATATTAATTCTTATACTTTAAGTGCCATGGTAAAAGAAAACGGTTGCTTAGCCATTAAGTTTAATATTGTCAGCGATGAAATTGATCAAATCAAAGCCACCATACGTGAGGGACTAAAGAACGACCTGGTGATTATCTCTGGCGGCTCTTCTGTGGGCGAGAGAGACCTTTTGTTTGATATTCTCCAAAAATGGGGGCAAGTTATCTTTCACGGAATTCAGATAAAGCCGGGGAAGCCAACTATGTTTGCCCTAGTAAGAGGGAAGCCAGTCCTAGGAATGCCTGGCTATCCCACCTCCTGCCTGATAAATGCCTACCTACTCCTTGAGCCGGCGCTAAGAAAGATGGCCCACCTGCCACCAAAAAGAGAGCTAACCATTAATGCCAAACTCAGCGAAAGGGTCCCTAGCAGTGTCGGTAGGAGACA
>NZEH01000036.1 GCA_002690375.1 Dehalococcoidales bacterium | reverse complement strand
ATCCACGAAAAACATGGAGAGAGTATTGAAGTTGTTGAAGTCTTGAAGTAGTTACTTCAATCACTTTATTTTCCGTTGATGTATATGTGGGCTGACCATAGGACGTCAGCTACTTTGCTTGCTTTGATATATTGTAAGGCTATTTTAATACTTCCTATTCCTATATAATGTTTACGACATAGCATTAACTGTCATTAATTGTTCTGGGAGGTGTTATGGAATTCTTAGAGCTTGCCAAGCAACGATATAGTGTGAGGGCTTATCAATCTACGCCTGTAGAGGATGAAAAACTACTGAAAGTACTAGAGGCAGCACGTGTGGCACCCACTGCTGCTAACCGGCAACCCTTTCGACTCATTGTGATTCATACGAGTGGAAGGGAAGATGAATTAAGGCGTATATATAGTCCATCGTGGTTTGTAGAGGCACCAATAGTAGTTTGTATTTGTGGTATCCATTCCCAAAGCTGGACTCGCAGAGACCGCAAGAATTACCACGACGTGGATGTAGCTATTGCTATGGACCACCTGATTTTGGCAGCCACTGATCTCGGCCTTGGTACATGTTGGATAGGGGCATTTGATCCGGAGGAAGCACGTAGAATATTGAGATTGCCTATGGATGTGGAACCAATTGTGTTTACGACACTTGGCTATNCTGATGACCAGCCTAGCCATAAACATAAAAGTCGAAAGTCTATTGATGAGCTAGTATGCTATGAACATTGGCAGAAGTAGCTATATTCAATAACGTTTAGAGAATGATATTCCGATATAATTTCAAGCTATCTTCCAACTTCACTGACTGTGTGTAGGTTAAAACCATATCCAAGCATCAAGATTTTCATCAATCCAGACTCCATGTTTTTCAACGGAAACCACAATATTGTGCCCCAGAGCATTGATGATCACCTAACCAATGACTAAACTCAAGCCTTTCTTCCATGTATCCTTATGAAGAGTATCTCTAATGTAGAGGTGCGACCCCGAGGGGATTCGAACCCCTGCTCTCCACCGTGACAGGGTGGCGTGTTAGGCCGCTACACTACGGGGCCATTTTTAAGCTACCAAAGTCTAGCAGGGATAATATTTTGTGTCAAACTGTTGCTGACTATTTCCCCTTAAATATGCGCAGATTTATGGAGTGTCAGCATAAACGTTGTATCTACTCTCTGGTGTGTGCTATAATAGACAACAAAATTTTTGAGGGGAATACGTGGTAACAAAAGGCGTAAAGGTAACATCTAGAAGAAAACGGAGAGTAGTTAAGGAAGTAGCAGCGGTAGAAGAAAAGGCACTGCGTGCCTACGAACTGGTGTTAATTATTAGTCCTGGAGTTAATGAAGAGGAATTTGAGGCTACTTTAAATAATATAAGTCAGTTTATTAGTGATAATGGTGGTGCTGTTTCCCATGTAGAGCAGTGGGGTAGGAGAAAGCTGGCTTATGCCATAGACCGTTTTACGGAGGGTAGTTATGTGCTAACTAGGTTTGAGATGAGGCCAACGCTGAGTAAGGACTTGGAAGCAAAGCTCAAGATTTCTGAAAAAGTTCTACGGCACCTATTAATTAGANTAAGCACTTGATTATAGTTTAACTGTCTTAATGAGGTAAAAGGAGTCTAGGGAAATGGCAAGCTTGAATAAGGTGATGATTATTGGCAATGTTGGCAGTGAGCCTGAAATGCGGTTCACACCCAATGGCAATCCGGTAACCTCATTTCGGGTTGCTACTAATTGGATTTATACCTCTCCTGAGGGGGAGCGTAAGCAGGAGACAGAATGGTTTTCCGTGGTAGCTTGGAATAAGTTAGCCGAACAGTGCAACCAGTTTCTGAATAAGGGGAGGCTTGTCTATGTTGAGGGTAGGTTGCGTACGCACAGTTGGGAGGGGCAAGACGGGCAGAAACGTTATCGAACTGAAATAATCGCTAACAGGGTAACATTTCTGGATCGACAGGCATCGGCTCCACTTCTCGAAGATAAAATTGAGACTGACGGAAAAGTTGATGAACCTGAGACTGGTGGAAAAGTTGATGAAGTTGAGACTGGTGGACTGGAGCCGGATGATATAACATTTTAGCGGCAGTAAAAATAGAGTGGGAGAATTATAACTAGTGGCTAGACAGTACTTTAGTAAACCTAGAACTAATGCAGGTGGCAGGTGGAGCCGGGGACGATATCCACCTAGTCGTAAGGTTTGTTCTTTCTGTGTTGACAAGGTAGCGATAGGCTACAAAGATTCGGCAAAATTAAACCGCTACATCTCGGATAGAGGTAAGATTGAGCCACGCCGTAGAACCGGTACTTGTGCCAAACACCAACGCGCTCTGGCAGTAGCCATAAAGAGGGCTCGGCACTTGGCTCTGTTGCCATTTGCGCCGGGGCATATTTATAGGATGGGTAGGGTTGCTTCCTTAAGTCCATCGCCGGCAGAGATAAAGCCACCGCCAGTTGAGGCAGTGCCAGCACCAATTGAGGCAGTGCCAGCACCAATTGAGCCTGCAACCCCCTCTCTAGTACCCGAAGAAACGCAGTAGCTGATATGGAGACACGCCTGTTAGAAATGAGTTAAAGGAGGAAGTAGCAATTCGTGAAGTGGTATGCTTATGTAGGCTACTTTTTTGCGGGGGCTTTCTTGGCTAATAGCGTTCCTCATTTTGTTCAGGGAATAACCGGCCATGAATTTCAGACTCCCTTCGCAGAATCCTCTTCGGCGATGCTCAATGTCCTCTGGGGTTTTATCAATCTTGTCATTGGATACTCAATAGCTACTGCTCTTGGCGGACTTAGTTTTGTCTTCAATCGGCAGATCAGTATGACAGCTTTGGGGATTATAACAATGGCTATTATGCTGTCCTATGCTTTTGATTAAGGGTTATAAACCATGTGAGTTACCCTGTGGGGCTAATGAAAAAATGACCATCCCTCAGTTTTTGATTTAGTTAAGGAGCTAAAGTGCCGAAGAGGACCTATCAACCGAAGAGAATCCCCAGAAAACGTGAGCATGGCTTTTTAGCCAGGATGAGCACTCGGGGTGGACGAGCTGTATTAAGAGCCAGACGTTTAAAGAATCGCAAGCGACTGACTGTAGTCTGACGCTAGAAGCAGCGCTCTTAAGTGCTACTGCTTATCTATCCCCCCTTCTCCCTCAAGATGCTAGTTTTTAAGTATTCTTGATAACCGACATTTTTATTAGTAAACTGATTAAGGCTGTAGCGATGAAAGGGGAAGAATACCTTACTAAACCGGGACAGTTTATCTTGGTGCTGAGCCAAGGGAGTTCGTGGGTGGGCAATTTGGTGGTAATGAGGGCTTTACCTAATGGACTGAAGCTATCCCGTTATGGTTTGGTGGCCAGCAAACGGGTAGGAAAGGCTGTGGTGAGAAATAGACAAAAGCGTTTGCTTCGTGAAATCCTGAGGCAGACGCCACTTAAGCCGGGATGGGATATTGTCTTTATCACTCGTCCAGCGGCGGCTAACGCCAGTTTTACTGACTTAAGGCAATTAGTTAGGCACCTGTTGACGCAGGCTAAGTTATTAGTGGAGAATTATGAAAAGGCTTGCCTTAGTGCTGATTAGGCTCTATCAGCAAACAATATCACAGCTTACACCATCATCCTGTCGTTTTAGCCCAACCTGTTCCCAGTATACCTATACCGCTATTTCAAGGTTTGGTTTCGTTAAAGGGGTATGGCTAGGTATAAGGCGACTGGCTCGTTGCCATCCTTTACGTAAAAGTGGTTATGACCCGGTTCCAGAGCAATAACTGGATTTTTACCAAAGAAAGAGAGTAGTGTGGTTAGATATAAAAAAATGTTGTTAGGTAAGGTATTGTTCTTGATTGCTCTACTTGTTGCCGGGCTGGCTTTTCCTGGATGCGTCGGTCTCGCTGGTGTGCCCTTAGGCTGGTCGGGAGTAGCTATAACCGATGGTACCTTGTTTTATGGCTCTATGAAAGGTGAACTGGTGGCTTTGAATTTAAACGGTGCTCTCGGGTGGACAGTACTTCTAGAAGACTCAGGCTCAGTCGGTGGTTTTGCTTGTGCACCAGCCTCTACCTCAGTATCTATCTATGGCACGCCAGCAACGGCCGAGGATTTGATTTATGCTGGTGGCTATAATGGCAAGCTTTATGCTGTTAGCTCTAGTACTCGTTTATCTAAAGATACGTATCTGGACGAAGGTAATCCTCAACCCATTGTTGGTGGACCGGTGGTGGCTATGGGTAAGGTCTATATCGCATCTTCAAATGGAAAGCTCTATGCCATGGATGCCATTTCCCTTGATAAGGAATGGGAGTTTTCCACGGGAGATAAGATTTGGTCAACCCCAGCTATTGCTGGTGATACACTATTTACCGGCTCTTTTGATAAAAAGCTCTATGCCATAAATGCTGCCGATGGTAGCCAGAAATGGGAGTTTCCTACACAAGGAGCTATTGTCTCTACACCACTGGTCTATAATGATACTGTTTATGTAGGTTCCTTTGATAGATATTTTTATGCCGTAGATGCTACTAATGGCCAGATAAAATGGAAATCCCAGCAAGCGGCTGAGAAATGGTTCTGGGCTAATCCGGTAGCTTATAACAATACTATCTACGCCCCAAGCTTGGATGGCAAGGTTTATGTTTTTAACGCTGATAGCGGTGACCAAATAGATATTATTGATCTGGGCAGCCCAATTTCTTCATCGCCGGTAATAGCCGCTGACAAAGTTATTGTGGCTGCGGAAGAGGGTAAAATATATTCTATAGATATCGCAAGTTACCAGTTAAACCAGCTTACTAGCTTAGAAGAGAAGATTTACGCACCCCTTTCTACCAGTGATGGGGTCGTTTATATCCATACTCAAGAAGGCATTCTTTATGAGGTGGATGCGCAGACAGGAGCAAAGAGGCAGTTATATCAGATCAACTAGCAAGTGAGGTAGCTTGAGTTGGATATCGGAGCCATATGGGATCTAATAATTCTCCAACCCATGATAAACGGTATAATTGGGCTGTCCAACATCCTGTTTGGTAGCTTCGGGCTTTCTATTATTGTCCTGACTTTTGTTATTCGTGGGCTGATGTATCCCCTGACTATAAAACAACTCCATGCCACCCGATCCATGCAAGGTCTTCAGCCCAAAATTGCCGAACTTCAAAAGAAGCACGGTAAGGACAAGCAGAAACTAGCCCAAGAACAGATGCGTTTGTATAAAGAGTCGGGGGTAAGCCCTGCCGGTTGTCTGGGCCCCATGTTAATCCAGATGCCTATCTGGATAGCGCTGTATCAGGCAATTATACGGGTTCTGGTAACAACCCCTGAAAATTTCTTGAATCTGTCCGGGTATCTGTATTCCTGGCCGGTGCTCTATGAAGCATTGCCGCTAGACAATCAATTCCTCTGGATGAACATGGCATACCCAGATATCTTCCTAGCACTCCTGGTTGGTGGCTCTATGTGGGTGACGCAAAAGATGATAACGCCGGTTTCTGCTGATCCCAAACAGAAGGCACAGGGGCGGACAATGTTGGTCATGATGCCAGTGATGTTTACCTTCCTTTCTATGTCATTCCCCAGTGGGCTGGCTCTCTATTGGGTAAGTTCTAATGTTATCACTGTTGCTATTCAATATTTTGTTACCGGCTGGGGAGGCTTGCTGCCGGCAAAGGCTGGCAAGCAAAATGGCAGAGATAAGAAATATAAAAAGCGTATTGCTCAAGTGGAGCAGGCATCTACGGAGACTACTGCTCCTGAGGCCGATATCGTTGTAAGTACTTCCGCACAGGAAGAAGGGGTGGAATATGAAAGAACTGGAGATAAGCGCCAAGACCGTGGAGGAGGCTATAAAGCTAGCCCTAGAAAAGTTAGGCACCGGNCGCGAGGNAGTAGAGGTNGACGTCCTAAGCGAAGGTAGTCATGGTATTCTGGGTATAGGGGCTGAAGAGGCCAAGATTAGAGTAAAGCTACTAAAGCCCGTGTCCTCCGAAACAGCTTCTGAAGCTAGTCAAGAGAATGATATAGTCAGTTTTACCCAAAATGTACTTGAAACAATACTTGAAAAGATGGGAGTAACCACTTCTACTGTCTTTAAGACTGAAGCTATTATTCAGGAAGTGGAGCAAACCACGCCTCCTATCGTCTTTGACATTGAGGGTGAAGACTTGGGTGTTCTCATCGGGCGGCGTGGGCAGACACTGTCTTGTCTGCAATACATCACCAGACTCATAGTAGCTCAAGAAATGAAGGCTCCTACGCCTGCTATAGTTATTGATGTCGGTGGTTATCAACGGCGCCGTTACCAAACACTTAAGGCCTTAGCTCAGCGCCTAGCAGAGCAGGTGGCGACCAGTGGCAGTCAGTTTGTCCTGGAACCGATGCCAGCCTATGAAAGGCGCATTATCCACCTGACTTTAACAGACCACCCTGATGTGACCACAGAGAGTACTGGTTTCGGTGAGGTACGTCAGGTAGTCATTCTGCCTAAGGGGCGGAGCATATCAGCTATAAGCTAATCTTAAGGCTAAACACTCAACTAATTACTAAACTGGATTGATTTATTTTTTAGAAGGATTTTAGCTATGTTTCGACCGGTAAGCAGTAAGGTGAATTTCCCTCAGCTTGAAGAGAAGATACTTAAGTTGTGGCAGAAAAACAATGTCTTTGGGCGGAGTGTAGCNGCTCGTCNCGGTGCACCTCNNTTTATGCTGTATGAGGGGCCGCCGACAGCTAATGGCAGTCCAGGCATACACCATGTGCTGTCTCGGGCATTTAAGGACGTTATCCCGCGCTACAAGGTAATGAAGGGTTATTACGCACCGCGTATTGCCGGCTGGGATACACACGGCCTACCAGTAGAGCTTGAGGTAGAGAAGGAACTGGGTTTTTCCAGTAAGGCAGATATTGAGGAGTATGGTATTGCCGAATTTAATGCACGCTGTCGGGAAAGTGTTTTTCGCTATCTTAAGGAATGGAAGGCAATAACTGAGCGTATTGCTTTCTGGATTGACCTAAAGCACCCATATATCACTATGGATAATAGCTATATTGAGAGCGGCTGGTGGGTGATCAAGCAACTCTGGGACAAGGGGCTGGTGTATCAGGGGTATAAAGTAACCCCCCATTGCCCCCGTTGTGTCACTTCCTTAAGTTCTCACGAGGTAGCCCTCGGCTATCGGGATGATGTTTCCGACCCATCAGTCTACGTAAAGTTCAAGATTCTGGATAGAGCGAAAGAGTATTTAGCAAGATTTGGTGTCCGTCGTGACCTACCAATGTACCTCCTTGCTTGGACAACTACCCCTTGGACATTGCCGGGAAATACTGCCCTGGCGGTAGACTCTGATGCTGAGTATGCCATTGTAGCGGTAAAAGATGAATATATAATTATGGCTTCACCCTTACTGGAAGAAGCAGGACTGAATGATTCTCCCGTAATCGCAAGGGTGAAGGGAAATGAACTGCTAATGGTTGAGTATGAACCATTATATAATCCTGATAAGTTTGAAGTGAAGCGCCTAGAATTTGAGCCAATTGTTGATCTTGATAGGCGTGAGCGAAAAGAGATTCCGATTCATGAACCATCATTGCATTTAGCCCGCTATCCTGTAATTGAGACTGACTTTGTGTCTATGGAGGAAGGGACAGGGATAGTGCATATTGCTCCTGCCTATGGTGAGGTTGACTATGAGGCTGGGTGGAAAAACNACCTGGATTTTGTCCACATGGTAGATTTACAGGGTAAAATTACAGGGACCTATCCCTTTTCGGGTAGGTTCGTTAAAGATGCCGATAAGGATATTATCGCTGATTTGGACGCTAGAGGTCTTCTCTTCCGCAGCGAAACAATTCGCCATACTTATCCCTTTTGCTGGCGCTGTGAGGCGCCTCTTCTCTACTATGCTAAGCAAACTTGGTATATCAGGACAACAGCCTTAAAAGATAGACTTGTTGCCCTAAATAAAGAGATTAACTGGTATCCGGAGCACATCAAGTATGGTCGTTTTGGCAACTGGCTGGAGAATAATGTGGACTGGGCTTTTTCCCGAGAGCGTTATTGGGGAACACCAGCTCCTATTTGGCAATGCGAGACTTGTGGCAAATACGAGTGTATTGGCGGACTACAGGAACTAAAAAGAAAAGCTGGCTTTAGTGGACTAAAAGAACCGTTGGATTTGCACCGTCCCTTTGTTGATGAGCTAACCTATGATTGTCAAAAGTGTAAATCAAAAATGAAACGGGTTGCCGATGTAATTGACTGCTGGTTTGATTCAGGAGCCATGACTGTAGCCCAGTGGCACTACCCCTTTGAGAATGAGAGTAAAACTATACGTGAGGACGGCAGGTTCCCAGCCGACTACATCTGTGAAGCCGTTGACCAGACCCGCGGCTGGTTTTACAGCCTGCACGCCATATCCACCATGTTGTTTGACTGCACTTCTTTTAAGAATGTTATCTGCCTGGGGCATATTCTTGATGCCAAAGGGGATAAGATGAGCACATCCAAGGGGAATGTGGTTGAGCCGTGGGCGGTGATTAATAAGTATGGAGCTGATGCTGTCCGATGGTATTTCTTTACCGCCTCGCCGCCAGGTAATTCGCGTCGTTTCTCAGAGCAGTTGGTCTCCGAGGTAACACGGCAATTCTTGCTTACCCTGTGGAATGTCTACTCTTTTTTTATTACCTATGCCACTATAGACAAATTCATCCCCAGCCTAAAAATAACCCGGCTTGAGCCATCGGAACTTGACCGCTGGATTATCTCTGAGCTAAATAAGCTAGTATCTGATGTTGATAGGGCGCTTGATGGTTATAACCCAACTGAAGCCGGCAGAAAAATTGAGAGCTTTGTTAGTTTCTTGTCTAACTGGTATGTACGCCGTAGCCGGCGACGTTTCTGGAAGAGTGAGAATGACGCCGATAAGCTATCGGCATACACTACTCTTTATCAGTGCCTAGTCACCCTGTCCAAACTACTGGCTCCGTTTACCGCGTTTCTGGCTGATGAGTTATATCAAAACTTGGTTTGCTCGGTATTTCCTGAAGCCCCGGATAGCGTTCACCTAGTTGATTTCCCAGTGGCTGACGAGAGCAAAATTAATGAGCAGCTGTCAGACGATATTCGAGTGGTGATGAAGGTTTCAAGTTTAGGCAGGGCAGCCCGAAGTAAAGCTGGAATCAAGGTGCGTCAACCTTTGGCTGATGTCATTGTCAGCGTAACAACTAATAAGGAACAGGAGAGTTTAGAGCGACTAAAGCCTCAGATTTTGGAAGAACTTAATGTAAAAGACCTAAAATTTATTGACAATGTAGCAAGCCTAGAGAACGAAAGTTATGTGATTAGCTCAGAAAGTGGTTACTTGGTAGCGGTCTCCACTGAGCTTTCATCTGAACTTAAGGCGGAAGGGCTAGCTCGCGAGCTTGTACACCGCTTGCAGACCATGCGCCGCCAGGCCGGGTTTGATATTGCTGACCATATTACTACCTACTATCAAAGCGATACCTATACAAAACAGGTAATAGAGACATTTACTAGTTATATTAAACGGGAGACACTATCTCGGGCACTTGTTGATAAAATCCCTGGTGAAAGTGTATTCGCGGAAAGTTATAAATTGGCCGGTCACGATATCTTATTGGCAGTTACCAAACTAGCTACGGGATTACCCAGTGACAGCAAGCCATAGCAAGGGCTCCTCTATTTCCCTCAGCAAGAAAGGGGCCAAGTATAACCCCAGCCCCTTATCTCACTATTTATATTTACTTATGTCGTAGGTACCTCAGGAAGAGAAGCCAACGCCTTCTTAACCTTCTCTTCAGGATACTCGTAATCAGTAAGTTTGCCTGAGAGGTAAGATTCGTAGGCGGCCATGTCGAAGTGACCGTGTCCGCTATGGGCAAGTAGGATAGTTTTTGATTCCCCTGATTCTTTACATTTAAGGGCTTCATCGATGGTTGCCCGGATGGCGTGATTAGTCTCCGGNGCGCTGANAATACCCTCGGTGCGGGCAAAGGTAACACCGGCTTCAAAAGTAGCCACTTGAGGNACCGCCCTNGCTTCAACCANTCCCAGTTTGTGCANGTGGCAGATAATNGGNGCCATGCCGTGATAGCGGAGTCCGCCGGCGTGGACTGCTGGTGGTATGAATTCATGCCCCAGAGTGTGCATTTTGAGCAGGGGGGTCATCCCGGCCACATCGCCGAAGTCATAAGCATACAGTCCCTTGGTCAGAGTAGGGCAGCTGGTGGGTTCTACATTGATAATACGCAGGTCTGGTTTCCTGCCTTCAATTTTATCTTTGATAAATGGCAAGAACATACCGGCGAAGTTAGAGCCGCCGCCGATAGAGCCAACGATTATATCCGGGTATACATTTGCCATCTCCATCTGCTTCATTGCTTCCTGGCCAATGATGGTCTGGTGGAGCAGAACATGATTGAGTACGCTACCCAGGGAGTAGTGGGTATCTTCCCGAGTAGCAGCATCTTCAACAGCTTCGCTGATAGCTAACCCGAGACTGCCTGGGCAGTCAGGGTCTTTCGCTAGCATATCGCGGCCGGCCTTGGTATCCGGGCTGGGGCTGGAAACACACTTAGCGCCCCAGGTCTCCATCATCATGCGGCGATAGGGCTTCTGATTGTAGCTAACCTTAACCATGTAAACCTTTAATTCCAGCCCGAAGAGGGCGCAGGCAAAGGCGAGAGAACTGCCCCACTGGCCGGCTCCAGTCTCGCTGGCAATACGTTTTATTCCTTCTTTTTTGTTGTAATATGCCTGGGCGACGGCGGTGTTGGGCTTATGGCTACCCGCCTGACTGGTCCCCTCATATTTATAGAAAATTTTGGCCGGCGTATCTAGGGCTTTCTCTAATCGATGTGCCCGATGCAAAACGGTAGGTCGCCAGGTACGATATATCTCCTGTACCTCTTCCGGGATTTCAATGTAATGCTCTGGGCTGAACTCCTGCATAATTAAGCCCATGGGGAAGAGAGGCGCTAGGTCATCGGGTGTCACCGGGTTGCCAGTACCTGGATGAAGAACTGGTGGTAGTGGCTCAGGTAAATCAGGTAGGATATTATACCAATGAGTCGGTAGGTCTTTTTCATTAAGAACAAATTTTGTTCTCTCCATCATTTTCTCCTTTATGTTTTTAGCTAGAGTTAGTCTTCTAATTCCAGTTCTTAGTTTTCTCGATCATTATAGCCACAGCTAGAACATTACG
>NZEH01000035.1 GCA_002690375.1 Dehalococcoidales bacterium | reverse complement strand
TCCTACCGGTACGGCTTACAGATACAGCTCCAGCCATTTTTAGTATGACGTTTTCCCACAGATACCTTCTACTTGAGTAGAACGCGACATAGGCTTCGTGCTGTAATCTCATCAGGTCTTCAGTTGACAATGACTCCGTCCTACATACCGAACTTGTGAGAAAGTCGTAATCTCGCCAATCATTAGTTGTGATTAGATTCCTCTTTGCGGCTTCTTCTTGGAAATCAGTGCCAGGCACTGGGGTAGCCATTGAAAAAGCAACTGAGTCGGGATTTAGTCTTTTGGCTAGGTCTATAGTCTGCTTCACAGTGTCCTCTGTTTCACCTATGTAGCCGATAATGAAGAAAGCGTGAGCGGCATGATAATGTAGCTCTTTTGCCCATTGGAATACTTTAATAGCTTGGGGGATGGCTATCCTTTTATTCATGTTATCCAGAATCACTTTGCTTCCTGACTCGACACCAACAAATAAGGTTCGGCAGCCAGAGTCCCTCATTAGCTCCATCGTCTCCTTGTCTAATGTATCTACTCGAGCCGCGCAATTCCAAGTGAAACCCATGTCGGCATCTACTATTTCCCGGCAAAGTTCCGTTACCCACGCCTTATTGGCTGTAAATAAGTCATCTGTAAACTGAATGTACTTAATTGCGAAATTATTATATATGTCAATCATTTCCTTGACTATGCTTTGTGAACTTCGGCGCCTATACTTTCTTTTCCAAAGTGAGGCATTGGAGCAAAAGCCACAGTCAAAGGGACAGCCTCGGGTAGCCAGTATTGCCGTCTTTGATGGGAACACCTTGGCATGGGCTTCGTCATATTCTTTGATTTTCATCAAATGTCTAGCCGGGAACGGGAGAGCGTCCAAGTCGGCTATGAAATCCCTTCTACTGTTCACCTTCACTACGCCGTTCTTGATAGAACCTACCCCAGCAATATCTCCAGAATCCCCCTGTGACTCCAGGGTTGCGACCAGTTCCAGAATGGTAATCTCACCTTCGCCAACCACGATATAGTCAGGGTCCATATCCCTTAATGTTTCCTCTGGTAGCACTGTCACATGCGGACCCCCAGCTACAGTAACAATCTGTGGGAATTCTCGCTTCACCCGTTTTAGGATTTCTTTGGCTTGCGCATACAAAGCGGTATACACCATTGCCCCTACCAAGTCTGGGCTATAAGTCTCAATTTCGGCTAGGACTTCATCGATGTCTTTTTTTTCAAGAGAAGCGTCCAATATTTTGACGTCGTGTCCTTTCTGCTCCAAAACCGAGGCTATATAGCCCAAACCTAGTGGAGGTGAACCAAGCCACTTCGTGCCGGGTGGGAAAACTAGGAATATCTTAATTACTGTAACCCCCTTTCATTGCAACACTGGTGTAAACACTATGTGTCCAAACTTGGCATAAAACCTATGTCTATAGCCCCCCCGTTCCTTCCAGATAGCCCACCGTACTTTATCAAGCCGCCACATTTCATTTAGCTCCTACATATTAACCACGCCGATTTCGCCACCACCCCCCGACTAAAGTTACTAATTGCCTTGTCTCTGAGCCGAGGAGAAGCCATGTAGCCAGCAAGAAGAAGCCAATATAGACCAGCGCCTGAGTCACAAACCAGTCGACCAGAAAAGAGGCCAGCCAGAAGCCACCCAGATAGCTAATAACAATTGCCAGACTTTTCCATAGCCCTTTATTGCTTTCACTAGTTACCGATTTCAAACTCATTTCATTTATAACATACCATATCACAAAGCTAATAAGGGNNGCAATGGCTACGCTTTCCAAGGTACCCCAAACCTTTATGGCNAAAAGGTTTAATAGAGCTGAAAGGATTAGCGCCGTTATCCCCCATAGGAAGTATTGCCGTTGTTTACGATATACGGCGTAGTAATTAGTATGCAAAATGTGGATTACACTACCAAACCCAATGGTACCCAGCAAAATCTGTAATANCGGCAGGCTGACGACGTAGTGGGGNAGATAAAATTCAACTATCTTGGTGGCTGGAAAATAGACGGCCAAGATGGCTGCCCAAGAAAGGATGATAGCTGGCTTGGCTAACTGGTAGGCTNTGGTTCGCGACTGGGGGGTAGTAGCCGACAGGTGAGGGAAAAAGACCTGAGCTACCACTCCAACAAAAGTATGAGCCGCCAGAGCGATAGTGAGGGCAAAAGCATAAATGGCGAACTGCTCTATGGAAAAGAATGCGCTAACCATTAGGCGGTCAATGGATAAGANAAAGATGCTGACGAANGTACCTAGNAAGANAAACACGCCAAGNTTANTATTTTCCTTGCCATAATTTAATAAGGAGGAAAATGAGGGCATTTTACCGCCGAGATATTTACTAAACCAGAAGACANCAAAAAGTAATATAAAGAGATAGGAGCTGANAAAAGCGAAAANTACATGATGATAGCCTANGTAACCAAGGTTAAAAAAGAGGATAATAGTTAGCAGGAATGCCAGTCCCCGACCAATATTTATGGCAGTTAATAGCTTGAATTTCCTGACCGCCATGGCAGCAAATAAAAAGAGTTGAACTATGTTAGAGAGAAAAGCGTAGACTAATAGCATCAGCCCTATCCCTTGAAAAGGAGGGTCAAGGAGAAAATAGAGACCTAAACTTAGTGGGGCAATGATAACCACCTGCTCTAAGAGCAAAAAGATGAGGGCTCGCTTTATCTCACTGCCAACCTCACTAAGCTTCTTCCCCGCCCAGCGCAGCAAGATACCATTAACGAAGCCAAGGTGTAATATGCCGATATAGCCGGAATAGAGAAGAAATAACTGCCAATAGCCGTAGTTTTCTACTGAAAGATACGCGGGGATGATGATGGTCCAAAAAAAGGCTATGAGCAACAGAAATCCGCTACCTACGGCATGTACCACAACATCACTGCCAAAAGCGTGGAGGTCAAAAATATTGCTTGGCGATTCAGCCAGTGGTGGCGGCTCAGTTGGCTGCCCAGAATCAGACGGTTTTTTCATTTAGNAGGCTTCTACCTGTGCGGCGGCTTATTCCAATCAAAAGGCTTCCTTGTCCTAGTGTCTATAGTGATTTGCGGAAGAAATCATGAAAAACCTGGCAAACATAGTCGCGGTCATCGTTGCTGATTCCGGGATAGACTCCAATCCAAAAAGTGTCACGGAAGATTTTGTCACAGTTTTTCAAGTCACCAACAACTCGCATATCTATCCCTTCATAACCTGGNTGTCTCTTGATATTGCCGGCAAACATNANCCTTGNCTGAANCCCTCTTCCTTCTAAAAAAGTCATGATANCTCTTCTATCAAAAGGAGCATTATCACGGATTGTCAGCATAAAGCCAAACCAAGAGGGTTTAGCATCCTCTGGCCATTTGGGGAGTATAAAAAACTCCTCATAGTTAGCCTGAATGAAGTTATAGAAATGTTGAAAGTTTTGGCGGCGTTTTGTTATAAACTCGGGCAACTTCCTAAATTGGACACGTGCAAAAGCACCTTGCATTTCTGTCATTTTGAGGTTGAAACCCAATTCAGGGTAAGTATAACGGTAATCATAGGCAATACCATCGANTTCAAAATTAAGGCGATCCGCTTGCCTTTCCTTGGTGTCGGCATCTGATGGCCTCCCCCAGGCCTTAAGCGAATTTAGCTTTCTCCATAATTCTTCCTCATCAGTAAGTATCATACCGCCTTCTCCANCGGCAGTAATGTGATGGGAGGCATAGAATGAGAAGGTAGATAGGGTTCCAAGTGAACCTGCTTTTTGCTGGCTAAATTCTGCCCCCAAAGCATCGCAGGTATCTTCAATGACATGCAAGCNATACCTCGTAGCGATATTCATAATTTCTGGCATATTCGCCGGAATGCCTAAAACATGCGGGAGGATAATGGCTCCAGTTCTTTCTGAAATTGCTTCCTCAATGGCATCTGCTGTAATATTGTAGGTTTCTAGATCTACGTCCACAATAACAGGAATGCATCTTGCGTAGTAAATAGGGTTAAATGTTGTTGGAAAAGTCATTGCTGGCGTAATAATTTCTGACCCGGGAGGGAGTCCTAAAGCCAGCGTAGCTAAGAGATTAGCCGATGAACCGGAGTTTGTGCTTATAGCATAGGTCTTCCCAATGTATGCGGCTAACTCCATTTCAAATTGAGCTACTTCATCGGCCTGTCCAAGCCATCCCGCTTCTAAAACTTTTTGAACTGCTTGAGTCTCCTCTTTCCCAAAGAGAGGGGCAGCGTAGAATATTCTATACTGTGGCTTACTAACGTTTGAGCTCATATCACTCATTTTCACTCCTTAGCCATTGTAGCATTTTCTCAACCCCCTCTGCTAATGAGACCCTTGGCTGCCACCCAAGTATACTATTTGCTTTCTTTCCTGAACCAACCTGTCGTTTTATGCCACCGAAAGTCTGTGGATACTTAGCAAACGAGATTTCAGAGCGACTGCCAGTTAAGTCAATTATAATTTTAGCCAGCTCTAAATTTGTAGTCGCTTTGCCTGTCGCCAGGTTTATTATTTCACCCGCCGGCAAGTCCTTTGCCAGATATAATCCATAAGCAACGTCATCAATATAAACATAATCGCGAGTATCGCTACCGTCACCATACACTGTTAATGGCTTATTCTTATTTGCTTGGGAATAAAAAGTAGGGATTATCTTATTAAGTTGCTGTTTTGGTCCATAAGGATTAAAAAGACGAACAATTTTTACATCTAAGCCATAGCATTTAAAATAACTATAGCAAATAACATCAGCGGCTGCTTTAGATGCTGCATAAGGATTAGGGGGCCTTAGAGGATGCTCTTCGTCCATAGGTATAACTCCATCACCGTATATCTCACAGCTACCTGGATAAACCAAGGGAATACCAAGTTCCTTACAAACTTCCAGGACATTCACAGTGCCTTTCACATTTACTTCAATAGCATAACCTGGCTTAAGCACACTCTCAGCCGGGTTAGCATAAGCGGCCAGATGATAAACTAAGCCGCAGCCTTGAGCTTCATGGCGCAGTTGGTCGCGGTTTAAAACATCAAATCCATTTCCACGGGAGAAACACTTGACAGATATCCCCGCATTTGTAAGCCACCATTTCAAATTAGTGCCTATAAATCCAGTATCTCCCGTTACAAGAGCTAACATGGTTCTCCTAAAGAACTTCGCCTGGTTTCTTTAGCCAAAAGTTTCATCTTTGGGAATACATCCTCTCATAATATTTGGCATATTCCCCNCTTTTNATTCGCCGCCCCCAAGATTTATTTTCTATATACCACTGGANGGTTTTNCCNAGTCCTTCCTCAAATGAAATAGCCGGCTTCCAGNNCAANTCACGCNCTATCTTAGNGGNATCTANAGCGTAACGCTGGTCATGCCCAGGNCGGTCGCTAACAAAGGTAATAAGGCTCTTAGGTTTNCCCATTACCTCTAGAAGCTTGTGCATCAGTTCGAGGTTAGTTATTTCATTATTGGCTCCGATATTATATGTCTCCCCCGGTTGGCCCCTTTGGATAATTAGAGCTATAGCCCGGCAGTGGTCGGTAACATGTATCCAGTCGCGCACATTTAGCCCCTTTCCATAGATAGGAATGGGTTTATCCTCTAAGGCGTTACCGATAGCCAAGGGAATAAGCTTCTCCGGGAATTGATAGGGACCGTAGTTATTAGAGCAATGTGTAATAATTACCGGTAGCCCATGTGTCTGGTAATAGGCGCGACACAGGAGGTCAGCGGCAGCTTTGCTGGCAGCATAAGGGCTATTGGGTAAAAGTGGGGATTCCTCAGTGAATTTGCCTCTTGCTCCCAAAGAGCCATAGACTTCATCGGTGGACACTTGAAGAAACAGCCCTACTCGGTGCTGTCTGGCACTTTCCAGGAGAATCTGTGCCCCTTGCACATTGGTCTTGATAAAAGGCAATGCATCTAGAATGCTCCGGTCCACGTGTGATTCTGCGGCGAAGTTGACCACTACATCAAAGCCCTGACCCAGTAGCAACCTATCAACTAATTCACTATCGGCAATATCGCCTTTAATAAAGCGATACCGGTTATCTTTCTTTATGTCCTTCAAATTTTCCGGGTTTCCGGCATAGGTAAGCTTATCAAGGTTGGTTACTTGCCAATCAGAATGGGTATCCAACACATGGTGGATAAAATTACTGCCAATAAAGCCGGCGCCACCGGTTACTAGAAGCTTCATCGTCTCCCCTTATAATTCAACTCTGGCATCGTCGCCAAGGAAGAGTTTTATTATCTTAAAGCCTTCCTGCCGCCTCTTTATCTCTGTGCCCCTGCCGATTAAACTGTCTTCAAGACGTTCGATATGGGAAATACGGCAGTTTTCCAGAATCACTGAAAACCCCATAGAGGAGTTTTCAATGATTGAGCCAGCCCCAACGCTGGTGAAAGAGCCAATGCGGGAGTTAGTGATTTGGCAGTTTTCGGCGATAGATACCGGACCTCGTATAATGGAATTTTCTATCTTGGTCCCCTTGCTAATCTCCACCTTCCCTGCTATTCGACTTTTAGAGTCGACTTCACCCTGCANATCTTCTTTTAAGAATTCATCAAGCACTGCTCGATTTGCCTCAAGGATATCGTCTTTCTTGCCGGTATCAAGCCACCAGCCGGTGAGGATATGGCTTCTTATTTCCCTTCCCATATCGAGAAGCTTCTGGATGGCATCGGTTATCTCAAGCTCTCCCCGCCAAGAAGGCTTAATTTGGGCAATTGCCTGATGGATTTGGGGGGTAAAAAGATAGACTCCTACCAGAGCCAGATTGCTTTTGGGTTCTTTAGGCTTTTCCACCATGTGNCTCACTTTGCCNGAAGTATCAAGCTCAGCAACACCGAAAAGACGAGGCTCAGGAACTTCCTTGAGTAATATGAGGGCATCAGGAACATGGTGCTTAAACTCTCTAACAAAGCTTTTAATACCTCCCTGGATAAGGTTATCACCGAGGAACATAAGAAAAGGCTCATTACCTAGAAAATCCTGGGCAGTCTTTACCACATGGGCAAGACCCAAGGGCTCACTCTGAATAATATATGAAATTTGGACACCCCACCTTGAGCCATCCCCCACTGCCTCTTTTATGAAATCTCCTGTCTCTGGCGAGATGACAATGCCTATATCCGTAATTCCGGCATCTTTAATCTGGTCTAATATATAAAATAGAATAGGCTTATTAGCCACCGGAAGGAGCTGCTTGGCTATAGTGTTGGTGAGAGGCTTAAGCCTTGTTCCCTTACCACCGCTCGGTATTAACGCCTTCATATAAAATGTCCNGCCCAAAATACATATATTTATAATACTGTCATTTGATGGCTAGTTCTTATAGTCATTTTAATCCAGAGTATGACTTTCACCCTAGGGCTGTCAACCTTTTTCTCCTTTAATCGGTTTTAAGTTTGTATGGCTTAAAAATGTATACCGCATAACCTAAACCGGTAAAGAAAACACCCATAATAATGACTAGAAACTGGCGCCAGGCAGTCACCGGATGTTTAAAAGTCCCCCTTATGAGGTTAAATGTCGATTTGAAGAGGATGTGTCTTAAGTGTTGAAACTCCAGAGCTAAAACTTTTTCATGTGGAAAGTCGTTTTGAAAGGTGTGCTTGATATACTGCTTGGTATAGCCGAAGCGAAAGGCTCTCTTTATCATAAAGCCCAAGTTAAATCTTTCTTTACTTACTTTGTGATGAACTCTTACCTTGGGATTATAGACAATCCGTTTTTTAGTGGTGGCTCGTATTTTTAATGAGAGTTCAACCTCTTCACCGCTGGGATAAAACCATTTTATTACCTCCTCTCCCCCCTTAGGGCCAATATCGGGNTGGTATAATCCAGCGGCAAATAAAGCCTCTCTTTTAAAGGANCAGTTCATACCCCCCACGTTTCTTATCTCTCTAATTTCATNCCAATCCCACACCGTGCAGCCCCACATCCAGTAAAATTCTTGGGGAAACCAGCTCATTGACTCGTCTTCCCATAAGGGCATAGCCGGACCAGTAACAGCGACAATTGAGCTGTCTTCCATGTGAGTCCTAACTATCTCTTCGGCCCAATCNGGGGANAGTATAACATCATCATCGACTACGCCGATTATTTCCCCTGAAGNTGCCTTGATGCCGATGTTTCGGGCNNTNTTCACCCCGGCTTCACCCTGGTTTAGTAATATCTTAACCTTCATCTCAGAATGCTTTTGGGCATATTCTTTAATCTTTGCCTGTAGCTCCTCAAGATGGTCAACGACGAGAGTGATTTCAATGTTGGGGTAGGTCTGGACACTTATACTATCGAGAAGCTTAAAGATGTCCTNGAGTCTTTTTGCGGAATACGAAATAGTAACTATAGACAGCAGAGGATTCACCACTTGTTCCGTCATATTTGGCGCCTCCAGTACTCCAGCATGTCAGCCAGTGTCTTTTCTAGGGGAATTTGAGGCTCCCAGCCCAGTTTCCTCAGCTTAGAGTTGTCTCCAATATAAACCGGGTCATCGATGAAGCGCAACTTCCTCTGGCGGGGACTACCCTTTATCTTATGGGATGATAGCGAGATTGCCATATCAAGGATTTGCTTTATGCTATAGCCTCTACCAGAACAAAGGTTATAGGCTTCTCCCGGTGTAGCCCTCTCAATTAGCCGCCAGAGGGCTTTTACTCCATCACGTACATCAGTAAAGTCACGGACAGCCTCTAAGTTGCCTACCTCAAGCTTGTTTTTACACTCTCTCTCGCTCTCAACAATGCCCCGGGTAAAGTCGGAGCAGGCATCGCCGATTCTTCCGGGACCAGTGATATTGAACAGCCTCACCCGAATTATGGGTAAGTGATAAGCTTTCCAGTAAAAATAACCGAGCATATCAGCCGCCGCCTTGCTCACCGCGTAGAGACTGGATGGTCTAAACCCATGGGTCTCGTCTATGTGGACTTCATCCTGGTGGCTAGGCCCATACTCAGCACTGGAGCCGGCAAGCCCAATTACAGGGGTTATACCTGCCTGGCGTACCGCCTCCAACAGATGGAGAGTACCCAGTGTGTTTATGCTGAAGGTCTTCTCGAAGTTCTGGTTTAAAGGTTCAACTTGGCTCTCGGCGGCTAGGTGGAAGATAATATCGGGTTTGACCTCAGCAACAATAGCTTTAACACTATCCTTGTCCTGGATGTCACAACTAATAAGAGTGATCTTCTCTTTAAGATGGTCAAGGTTTTTGGCACCGTGGTGAACGACGCCGTAAACATCAATATCTTTTTGTAATAAATACTCCGCTAAGTAGGAACCAATAAATCCACCACAACCTGTTATCAGGCATTTGCTCATTTTCGCCTCGTTTCTTCCAGGCTAACTGAGCATCCCTTTCCGGCCGATTCATAGGCGGCTAAGACCAACCGCAGGGCTTCTAGCCCATCATCAGCACTACCAAGTGGTTCTCTGCCTTCTTCTATGGCACTCACAAACTCCTTCCATTCTTCATACCAGGAACGGTCACCACCACGGAACTCTACAGTCTCTTCACCGAATGGAGCAGTGAAGTCACGCTTGCCCAATATGGCTCGCTCAGTGCCATAGCTACCACCCAACCCTTCCACTGAGATGTAGCCATTATACCCGTATATTTCAAAAGAAAAGAGGTTTTTCCATTGAGTCAGACTAGAATGAATGGAGGTGATTACGCCTCCGGCAGTTTGATAGAGGGCAAAGGCATTATCCTCCAANGGCTTTATTTTCCAGAAGGATGTTGCCGTAAAGCAAGAGGCCTCAGTAAAATCCCCAGCGAACCAGCGGGCAAGGTCTATACCATGAATCCCCTGCTCCATAAGATGCCCACCGCCAGTGATTTTGGGGTCAGCTCGCCATTCTTTCTCATAGTTAGGCCGACCACAAATTCCGTAACGACAGCGGATGAAGTTTACTTCCCCGATAAGTCCATCGTCAAACCACTTCTTAGCTTTTTGTATGCCAGGATGATGGCGGTGATTAAAACCACATTTGAGTTTGACTCCAGTAGCTCGGCTTACTGCCACCATTTCCACACCGTCAGCAATAGAATTGGCCAACGGCTTTTCACAAAGGACATGCTTTCCTGCTTTCATAGCGGCAATGCTGATAACGGCATGGAGGTGTGGTGGTGTTAAAACTAGGACAGTATCGATATCCTCTCGTTCCACTATACTTTCCCAGCCTACTGTTGACTGGCATCCCAACCTATCAGCCAGAACTTTTGCTGTCTTCCCATGTTCACTGGCGATAGCCACCAGCTCCATCCCCGGAAAATCTCTGACCACCGGTCCACGACGCCCCCCCTGAAGTCCAGCACCAATAACGCCGACTCTCACTGATTACCTCCTACTGACTAGTTTTTACCTCTCCCAATGCCGAGGTAAAGAAAACCCAACTCATTCATTCTTTCACTATCCAACATATTCTTGGTATCAAAAATGATTGGTTTTCTCATGAGTGATTTGATTAGAGGAAAATCAAGATCCTTAAACTCAGGCCATTCAGTAANAATCACCAAGCCGTCACTATCCTTAGCCACCTCGTAGGCATCGCTACAAAACTCGAAGTCATGGTGAAGTTTAACTTCTCCAAGATCAGCATGAGGGTCATAGGCTTTAACTTTCGCCCCTCTAGCCACCAGTTCTCTTATAATTTCCAGAGCCGAGGAACGGCGTAGAGTACTGGTGCCGGCTTTATAGGTCAACCCTAGTACACCTATAGTCAAATTTTCGAGTGAACCGACAAAGCTCTGTAACCTTTGAACAACCTGCCGGTTCTGCCGCTCATTTATCTTTAGCACAGCATCAACTAGATAGGCTTTATAGTCTAATTTACTACTAATGTCATTAAGGATTTTTAGGTCTCTAGCTAGCGTACCGCCAGCAAAACCCAGACCCGGCGTAAGCATTGCCTTTGGCCCAATTCTCTCATCAAGGCGTAGCGCCTCGGCCACCTTTAAGGCATCAGCGCCCACCCCATCGCAGAGGTTGGCTANTTCATTTATAAAACTAATTGAGGTAGCTAGAAAGGCATTTAGAGCGTGTTTGGTCATTTCAGCACTTCTTAAGTCCATTGTCAGCTTAGNTGCCTTAATTGGCTCAAAGAACTGCTTTACTCTGTTTAAAGTAGAGGCGCTATTAGCCCCGATGATGATTGCCTGAGGATTCTGAAAGCGACCAATTGCTCGTCCCAGCCGCAAGTTCTCCGGACTGTAGGCGATATCAAACCGAAGTGCAGGGTTAGCCTGTCGGATTATACCTTCTATCTGCTCGCAGGTACCCACCGGAACCTGACTACTGACAATAATGGTTGAGTCGTTATCCAGATACTGTGCCAGTTGGGAAGCGGTGGTAAGCAGCTCCGATAGCTCTACCTCATCCCTATCGTTTACCGGAGTATCATAGGTTATGAGGGTATATTGAGCTCCTTTTAGCGCCTGAGGCAAGTCCGTTGTGTAGCTAAGTCTTTGGGCGCTAATATTCTTTGCCAGTAACTCCTCTATTCCCGGTTCAAATAAAACTGGTGTGCCACGGTTCAAACNNTTGACCTTCTCGNNNTCTTTATCGACTCCGANTACCACATAGCCTAAATCAGCGAGGCAGGCTGACGCCACCATACCTAGGTGCCAGANACCAATTACGCACACCTTACCCATTGGGCTCATAATATCCTCGCCTCCTCTATGGCACTTATAGGTCTCTTCTATCTAGGAGGTACCTTGTTGTTATGCGTACTGCCTCTCCGGCAGTATATTTTGACATCCAGCCTAACTTCCTTATCTTGCTGGTATCAAACTGAACTTGGGGCACATCACCCGGCCAACCGCGGTCATCCCCAGTATATTTAAAGTGAACATCTCTTAGGCCCATTTCCTCAACCACTATTTGGGCAATATCGGTAACTTTTATTGTCGACTCACCACTTAGGTTAAAGACATCACATTGTTTGTCTGAACGATGGAAGGCAACGAATATCCCCTCAATGCAGTCTTCTACCATAAAGTAGTTTTTCTCCTGATTGCCATCACCCAATATTTCCATTTCCTCAGAATTTTGCCGCAGCTTGTGGATGAAATCATAGATGGCGCCGTGTCCTATTCGGTCTCCTAAGACATTNCTGAAGCGAAATATCCAGGCTTGCATATTGAAAAGATGACAGTAGGCGCTGATTAGACCTTCACCGGCTAGTTTGCCTGCCCCATAGAGCGAAAGAGGTAATAACGGACCTATAGTCTCTGGTGTTGGGCGAACTGATGTCTCTCCGAAAACAGTGGAGCTTGAGGCGAAAATAATCCTTTGTACGTCACTAGCCCGCATGGCTTCCAGAACATTGAAGGTAGCAATAATATCGTTCTCCAGATCTATTCTGGGGTTACTTTTGCCTATAGGGATATCAGTATTAGCACCTAGGTGTATAATAATATCATGACTAGCCATTGCCTTCTTTAAAGAGGTTAGGTCTAGGAGGTCTGCCTGAATAAAAGTAAAGTGTGGATTATTATCCAGATGCTCAATCCACTTTCTTCTTCCTGATGAGAGATTGTCATATGCGGTNACAGTATTGCCGTCTGCCAACAGTTTCTCAACCATGTGGCTACCGATAAAACCAGCACCGCCGGTAACAAAACATCTGCCAACGTCAATCTTTTGAGTCATGTCTCTCCCTCATATTATTCCATAGTCTAGCATAAGTAAGTCAGCTTACTCAGTGGCAACATAATGTGGGCAGATAGCAATCAACTTATTATTTACGGAATCGCTCACCAATAATAACGAACCAGTCAATAAACCCCTGCTTGACAGCGGAAATTTTGCTGACACCATCTATTCGGCCGGCATCCAAATGCGCTACTTCTGTAACCTTCATCCCCATCTTTTTGACTTTTACTAGCATCTGCTGCTCCATTTCGAAGCTGTCATAGCTAAGTTTGAGGTCCTGAAATGCTCCCTTCCGGAAAGCATTATAACCAGAACATATATCAGTATATCTGGTGCCATAGAGGATATTGGAGGTAACAGCCAAGACCCTATTGCCGAACCAGCGATGCCAAGGCATGTTGAGTGGTCGACCACAAGTGAGGCGGCTACCTTTAGCCCAATCATAGCCATCGAGGAGGGGCTCAATAAACTTAGGCATCTCCGCAGGGTCTGTCTGACCATCAGCATCTAGGGTTACAATGATATCGCCACTAGCTTTTTGCACTCCATGCCTTAGTGCTTCACCCTTCCCCTTACCTGGCTGATAAACAACATGAATATCTGGTCGAACCTGGCGGGCTTTATCCACAGTGTCATCAGTGCTGTGACCGTCTACTAAAAGAACTTCGTGCACCCACCTAGGCACCCCGGAGAGAACAGAAGCAACAGTTGCCCCCTCGTTGAGGGAGCAAATCAGCACTGTTACTCTTGGTTTGAGAGCAATCTTCTCTCTTGCCTTCACCCTTCACCTTGGCTACCTTCCCGGCTAGAGAGTATATCAAATTAGCATTGTAGAGTCAACTGTTAGCTTATGTATCTATTGACAAGCTTTAGGAGCCAATGCTATGGTGTTACTCCTCTCGTTACCCTTGCCTTTAGGGCTAAAGGGAGCTATACTTTGATCTTAAGAGAAGGGAGCATAGCCGTTGAGAATTAGAATAGGGAATGGACTCCTGCCCATCAATCTGCTAGTTATTGCGTTGGTGGCG
>NZEH01000034.1 GCA_002690375.1 Dehalococcoidales bacterium | reverse complement strand
CACCGAATACTGGTTTGCCGTAACTGCTGTGGATTTGGATGGCAAGGAAAGCAAGATAGGAACCAGTGTGCGTACCATCATTGAAATTATGCCACCACCATCTCCAGTACCGTCTGTCTTTGTAACAGTGCGAAACAGAGGAGTCTTCCAACCAGAGAACTTTCAACCAGCGACTGTAACTATCCCCGTAGGGACCACAGTTGGTTGGAGAAACACAGAACCAGAGTTTCAGATGGTTAAAAAGCTGCATACTGTTACCAGTGATACTGGCCTTTTCCATGGTGAGTTAAGTGGAGATGTGATGGACGGATTATTCAGTTATACTTTTACCGAGGCTGGTGTTTTCGGCTATTATTGTGAGTATCATGACGATGAGGTAGGAACGGTTATTGTAGAGTAATAAGTAGAGGCAGTACCTAAAGTGACAGGCTAACTAATGCAAACTACTTCCCGCATAGTACATTGTGTTAACCAATCCCGGTGGTTATATTAAACGCTTTTGTTATCTAAATCCGCAAAAACTCCCACTAGGAGTTTTTGTCGCGGGCGAATAACCGAGGAAGGAAAGAAGGAGGAAATAGTGGCTCTGAAAAAAGAATACTTGGCAATTGGGCTACTATCCACGATGGTAGTAGCATTTGTACTTATAATACTAATTGCCACAATTTCTACTCGAGAACTTAGGACACCACCTCCAGCGATAACCGGTCTAACCGCAACTAATGCCTCTTATGATCGTCACGGACAGATAGACTTGGCATGGAGCCCAAGTGATGCCGAGGATTTTGCCTATTACGCCGTTTATGCTTCGAAGACAGAGATAACAGATGTTACTGAGCTCTCCCCCGTTGACAGAATCAATGATAGAACAGCTGTTACCTACCAGGTAACCAAGTACTGGGCAGACGGGGTTAGGTTGGCTTTGTCTGCTTTCATAGAGGACACCGAATACTGGTTTGCCGTAACTGCTGTGGATTTGGATGATAAGGAAAGCAATATAGGAACCATTGTACGTACCACCATTGAACTTATGCCACCACCACCGTCTGTCTTTATAAAAGTGGTTCGCTCCACAGGCTTCGCGTTACCAGGGTTCCAAGCAGAGAGCTTCCAACCAGCGACTATAACTGTCCCCATAGGGACCACAGTTGGTTGGGATAGGCACGGCGAACGTAATTCTTTTTCATATAGTATCCAGCATACTGTTACCAGTGATACTGGCCTTTTCCATGGGGAGTTAATGGGTACTATCAAGACATTCAGTTATACTTTTACCGAGGCTGGTGTTTTCGGCTATCATTGCGAGTTTCATGACGAGGAAACAGGAACGGTTATCGTAGAGTAATAAGTAGAGGCAGTACCTAAAGTGGCAGGTTAGCTAATGCAAACTACTTTCCACATAGTACATTGTGTTAACCAATCCCGGTGGTTATATTAAACGCTTTTGTTATCTAAATCAGTAAAACCCCACACTAAGAGTTTGTGTCGCGGACGAATAACCGATGAAGGAAAGAAGGGAGAATAGCAGCTTTGAGAGGTAAGTTCTTGGTGTTTGGGATACTGGCCACGATGGTAGTAGGACTAATACTTATACTAGGAGTATTAATGCTTACTACCCAAGAAGGTAGAACAGCACCTTCAGCGATAACCGGTCTAATCGCAACTGATGCCTCTTATGACCGTCATGGACAGATAGACTTGGCCTGGAGCCCAAGTGATGCCAAGGATTTTGCCTATTACTCCGTTTATGCTTCGAAGACAGAGATAACAGATGTTACTGATCTCTCCCCCGTTGGTCAAACCAACGACAGAACAGACGTTACCTACCAGATAACCAGTTACCGGGTATCCGGGCTTAGTTTAGCTTTGTTTGCTTTCGCAGATGACACCGAATACTGGTTTGCCGTAACTGCTGTGGATTTGGACGGCAATGAAGGAAAGACAGGAACCAGCACAAGTGCCACCATTGAAATTATGCCACCAGCATCTCAAGCGCCGACTATCTTTATAGAAGTGCCTTACAAAGGAGGCTTCAACCCAGAGACTGTAACTGTCCCCATAGGAACCACAATTGCTTGGACTAACCTAGACGAGCGGTTTGCTAGTCATATGATAATTCTTCAGCCTCATACTGTTACTAGTGATACTGGCCTTTTCCATGGTGAGCCAACGGATACTAACAACATATTCAGTTATACTTTTACCGAAGCTGGTGTTTTCGGCTATTACTGCGAGCTCCACACCGGGGAGACAGCAACGGTTATTGTAAAGTAAGCAGTGGAAGAACCTGCACCAGACACAGGATAGATATGCCAAATAAGACTGTCGGCGACTTTCAAAAGTGGCACGATAAGGGAAACCATAGTGGCCTATTGCAACATCTCATCGATACCATCAAACGTTAAACGAGATAGTCTAAAATGACCAAACCACGCAACTATCAGACAGAAGCCATTATTATCAAGAAAACCAAGCTGGGTGAGGCTGATAGAATCCTTACCCTCTACACCCCTCATCTGGGTAAGATTCAGGGGGTAGCCAAGGGGGTCAGACGGCCAAGAAGCAAGCTATCGGGGCACCTAGAACTGCTTACCCACAGCCAAGTATCACTGGCTCGGGGACGAAATATTGATACCATAATCGGCAGCCAGACTATAAACAGTTTCCTTGAGCTTAAGGGCGACCTGAAGCTTACCTCGTATGCACTCTATGCTACCGAGCTGGTTTATCAATTTACTGCCGACCATATTGAGAACCGCCCCCTGTTCGGCTTACTACTTGAGACTATGGAACAACTATGCTGCAATAGCGATAATGAACTAGTCTTGCGTTACTTTGAACTAAACCTTTTTGAGCGAGTTGGCTACCGCCCACAGCTTCACCGGTGTGTCTCCTGCCGCCTGCTGCTTAAACCCGTCACCAACTCATTCTGCCCCAGTGCCGGCGGTATGCTGTGCTCAAGCTGCACCCAGAGCCAGCCCCTTACTTATCCTGTTTCGGTTAACGGACTAAAGGTGCTCAGGCTACTGCAAGACGCTGACTATAACACTGCCGGCAGACTAAGAATGAACCAGGAGCTATCATGTGAACTGGAACTGCTCATGAGAAGCTACCTCAAATACCTCCTAGAACGAGAGGTAAAGTCAGCCGCCTGGCTGGACACTTTAAGGCAGCTAAGTAAAGAAACCTAAACAGCTTTACTATAACACCAAGATAAAATATAATAATCCAGTAACATCATCTATGGCTGAGAAGTTTAGACCTCTTAGTTTTTTACTATATCACCAATAGGCAGGAGAAAAATGACATCAAGGTTAGAACGCATAGCACAGCAAAGACTAGAGAAACTTGAGAGAATTCGTGCCCGCGGTATTAACCCCTACCCTCACCGCTACAAACGGACTCATAGCACTAAACAAGCGGTAGTCCTGCTCGAGCAAAAAGAGGAGGGTTCGACCCAAGCGGAGGAAGTTACGGTTGCCGGGCGGATTATAGCAAGACGACTGATGGGTAAAAGCGCGTTCGTTGACATACATGATAGTTCAGGGAAAATTCAACTGTTATTCCAGGATATAAACAAGTTTACCGAAGACCAAATTCAACTATTTAATGACTTAGATATTGGCGATATTATCGGGACCTCGGGTAAGCTAATTCGGACAAAGAGTGATGAACCTACTGTTTGGGTAGGAGATTTCACCCTGCTAGCTAAGTCACTTAAGCCGCTACCGGAAAAGTGGCACGGCTTAAGTGATGTTAACATGCGTTACCGCCAACGTTACCTTGATATAATCAGTAACCCTGAGGTCAAGAAGACTTTTAGGGTACGTAGTCAGATTATCGCTGCCATACGGCAATTCTTAAACCAGCAGGGCTTTTTAGAGGTAGAAACACCAATAATGCAGCCGTCAGCTGGCGGTGCCTTGGCTCGCCCCTTTATCACCCACCACCACAGTCTTGAGCGGGACTTCTACCTGCGTATTGCCCTTGAACTCCACCTTAAACGCCTAGTTATCGGTGGTTTTGACCGGGTTTATGAGCTGGGCCGTATTTTCCGCAATGAAGGCATTTCTACCAAGCACAACCCGGAATTCACCATGCTGGAGAGCTACCAAACCTACGCTGACTATGGTGATGTTATGAGTATGCTTGAGGAAATGGTATCTGGCACTACCAAACAACTCAAAGGCAGCTATAAGGTAAAATTTGGTGATAGTACCATTGACTTTGAGCCGCCGTGGTCGCGCCTAGAACTGCGCCAGGCGATTAAAAAATACAGTGGTATTGACTTTAATGAGCATCCTGACACCGATTCTCTAAGAGCTGAGATGCAAAAACTAAAACTGGAGATTGACCCTGCTAAAGACCGGGGACGGCTCATTGACGAGCTCATCTCAACCTTTGTTGAGCCAAACCTGTCGCAGCCGACATTCCTTGTGGATTACCCAGTGGATATGTCGCCGCTGGCCAAAACAAAGCCAGCCGATAAGAGCCTGGTAGAACGTTTTGAAGCCTTTGCCGGAGGTATGGAGATTGCCAATGCCTTCACCGAACTCAATGACCCCTTAGAGCAAAGACAGCGATTCCTCTGGCAGCAAAAGAAGCGCCAAGTGGAGAATGATGTGGAGACCATTGATGAAGATTTCCTGACAGCACTGGAGTACGGCATGCCACCTACCGGTGGGTTGGGGGTTGGCATTGACCGATTGGTGATGCTGCTGACCAACCAGCAGTCAATTCGTGAAGTAATCCTGTTTCCTCAACTAAAGGAGAAAGAATAGNGAAGAGTNAAAGAGNGGNGAAGCCNCTCTTTAAGAAAATCTTCCCCTTCCCATGGNAAAGGGGATAAAGCAGAGTCCCCAAGAAAATCAAGNATNTTTCTGGGTGGCNTAAAGGGNATGGGGTTNCCTAATAAAAACCCGNGGGGAGAATCTATGCTTGATCTGAAATTTATCCGCGCTAACACAAAACTGGTGCGACAGGGAATTGCCAACCGGCAGGATAGCGCCCCGCTGGATGAAATACTTAAGCTTGATGTTGAGCGACGCCAGAAAACATTAAAGCTAGAGGATTTAAGGCATGCCCGCAAAGAGATAGCCCGCCAAAAAAAGACAGAGGCTCAAGACGAGGCGCGCCAGCTTAGGGACAAGATAAAAGAGCTTGAGGAAAATGTTAGAAATCTAGATACGCAACTGGAGGAGTTGTTACTACAGGTACCTAATATCCCCCAGCCCTCAGTGCCGGTGGGCAAAAACGAAAACGATAATATCGTGGTGCGATCCTGGGGAGAGCCACCAAAATTTAACTTTGAGCCGTCCCCACACTGGAAACTGGGCGAGGCGCTGGACATTATTGATTTTGAGCGGGGAGTAAAGCTATCTGGCACCCGTTTTTATGTCCTTAAAGGTCTGGGCGCCCGACTGCAAAGAGCCATTATCTCCTTTATGCTTGATCTGCACACCACCGAACACAGCTACCAGGAGATGTATCCACCCTTTATAGTAAAGCGAGAATGTATGGTCAGCTCAGGCAATTTGCCAAAGTTTGCCGATAATCTATACTACGATGAAGAGGACGACCTATGGTTTGTGCCTACCGCCGAAGTGCCGCTGACCAACCTTCACCGTGATGAAATAATTATGCCGGGGAAACTCCCCATCTATTATGTCGCCTATACCGCCTGTTTTCGACGGGAGAAGATGTCAGCCGGAAAGGATACCCGAGGCATAAAGCGAGGTCACCAGTTTGACAAGGTTGAACTATATAAATTTAGCGAAGCTGAAAAATCCAATGATGAACTGGAAAAGATGGTGGCTAATGCTGAAGTGGTCTGCCAAAAGCTGGGACTGCCCTACCGGGTTAAGGAGCTATGCACTACTGATTTGGGCTTTGCTTCAACCAAATCCTATGATATTGAGATATGGGCTTCGGGCTGTTCTGAGTGGCTGGAGGTGAGCTCCTTGTCTAACTGCGGTGATTTTCAAGCCAGAAGGGCCAGTATCCGCTACCGCCCCTCCCCGGAAGCCAAGCCCCAATTTGTCCATACCATTAATGGCTCAGGACTGGCACTACCCCGGGTCTTAATCGCCATAATGGAAAACTACCAGCAGGCCGATGGCAGCATCAAAGTGCCTCAGGTGCTACAAGATTATGTCAAGGAGAAGGTGATTGCCTAAATTGGTCTTTCACCGCCTTAATTGGTTTTAACCAATCTTCAAAACAAACTTCAATTCACCGAATATCATGCTTATCAAGCGGATTATTATGAGTTATGATACGTCTTGACATCTATATATCATTTATCCGTGCTTTCGCCACTTACGTTGATAGGCAGCTATAGAAACAAAATTTATTTTATTTTACTTTCTACCAGTTTCTCTGTCTCTTTTGTTGATTTTCTACCATCTGTAAGGGAATCGACTTTACGCTTTAAGTTCCTTGTTTTATCATTATCACTATGGTTATCAAATTCTTTTAGCATAATATCGCTTATAACTTTGACGCCATTAGCCCAAACTCTTTATACTAAATCAGCCGTGGAGGGGTGTCCGAGTGGTCTAAGGAGACGGTCTTGAAAACCGTTGTTCCCGCAAGGGAACCGTGGGTTCGAATCCCACCCCCTCCGCCAGACCCCTAGATTAAAGACCTAGAATGCGGTGCATAGAGTGAGATTCTTGCCGCCACTAATGGGACAAAATAGAGACGCTTGCTAACCCGGCATAACCCAGTGGATTTAGCTCATACCCCTTAATATAGGGCTTAACCAAAACATAACTTTGCCCAAACCATAAAGGCAGACCGGCGGCATCACCAACTAGAGCCTGTTCAATCTGCTGATACAGCTCAAGACTCAGCTTAATATCCGGCTCAATACTTGCTATCTTCAGCAGAGCATCCACCTCAGGATTGCTATATTCACCATAGTTATATTCAGAACTGCTAGCAAACAAAACATCAAGAAAGTTCTGTGGATGGGGATAATCAGCTATCCAGCCCATATAGTACATCTCGTCTTTTTCCATAAGGAGATTATAGAGAAACACCTCAGGTTCCAACTGTCTTACCTCTACTTCCACTCCTAGGTTAAGACGCCACTGGTGAATGATAGCTTCCAACTCCTGCGATATTTGTCCTCCCCAGCCTGAAGTAGTAATAGTAATGGGCGGCAAATTGGCTACATCACCATAGCTTGAAGTAGCAATCAACTCCTTAGCACCATCTACATCAAAGTCAAGCCCTAATAAACCTTCCTTGAAACCAGGCANGCCCGGCGGCAGGATACCATCGGCTGGCTGCACCATATCCTTAAATACCAGAGAAGCCAGTTTATCCTTATCAACAGCTTGGGAAAAGGCGCGGCGAATAATGACATCGTCAAATGGAGGCTTACTATGATTAAAGCCGATATAAAAAAAGCTCAGCTCAGGGATAACCACTAAATCCTGATAGAAGGCACCAGCTTTGTCACTAACCTTATCAATATAGCCAAAGTCAACCTGACTAATATCAATCTGCCCCATCTCATACATTTCCATTGGNCGGCCAGCCCACAGATGAAAGACAACAAGCTCAACATCTGCCAAACCATCATAGTAAAGCTCGTTCCTCTCCAGCANAAGCAAGCTAGTTTCATCCCACTGCCGTAGCTTAAAGGGGCCGGTGCCATTNGGTTGGCGCCACCACTCGTCTCCTTCNGCTACATCATCTCTATCAACCACAAAAGCGGTAACATATGTCAGTTTGAACAAAAAATAGGATTTAGGCTCATCTATGGTTACACTAAGGGTGTAATCACCGATAACCTTAACGCCACTAATCTCCTCGCTATAACCAGCTAGCACCTCACTGGCACCGACAATATCCCCCAGATAGATAGCTGCCGTCTGAGAAGCGGTATCAGGGTTTAAGGCACGCTCCCAGGAATATTTAAAATCCTCGGCCTTAACTTTCCGGCCATCATGGAAGAAAACATTATTTCGTAAATGGAAAGTATATGTCTTGCTATCATCACTAAGGTCCCAGCGCTGGGCGATATCCGGCGCCGGTTCCAGCCCTGCATCAAGACGCACTAAACCACTAAACAGCTGCCTTATATAGCCGTGTGAGGTTGCTTCACCACTAATCGCCGGGTCAAGCATCAATGGATCAATACCATACAGGTTAAGAACCTGTTCGAAAGCCTGTTCGGTCGGGCAACCGCTTGGCAGGTAGAAGATTAGCAGGCTAGCTACCAGTACCAGTGCAAAAACTACGTATATGATTCTTTTCATTTCTTAGCTCTAAACCAGTGACTAGTACTTCAGGGTAACCCAGTCCCGCCACAGGCTGTCCAGGCCATCCATATCAAAGCCATAAACCCTCATTAAGGCTTTGTCATAGCTACTACCCTGCTTAAAAATGCTAAGTAGCTCGTACATCTTATCCTGTCCATAGTTATTAATAAGAAACTCAACCAAGCTATAGCTTTGAGCATAGGCCAGGTAGGTCTGTCCGGCAAAAGCGGAAAAGGGGCTTGCCAGACTCCGCACCGAGATAAGGCTGTTTTGGACAACCCCATGTTCCAAATAGTTTATATAGCTTGCTTCCAGTTCCCCTTCGGCATACATAGATAGACCCTCATTAAGCCAGGTAGGCAAAGAATTATAGGGGTTAAAAGTCATCTGNTGCGTCACCAAGTGCGCCAGTTCATGGACAGTTGCTCGCTTNCCCCAGTGAAGATTATTTGGGGCTATGCCAATAACGATAACCCCGTATCTAGTATAAGCCACTCCCCCGGTCCATTCCTGAGGGAAAATCATCGTCTCTCGTAGCTCCTGAGCACTGGCATAGATATAGAGACTGACTGGCTTTGTAAGATGAGCTCCGGTATCCTCGACTAACCGAGCCAGCGCTTTCTGAGCGGCAACCATTATCTCCTGAGCAAAGGAATCATCACCCTGATACCAATATAGAGTTAACTCACCTTCAGCCAAGCTTTGCCATAAATAGCGATTATCCTCAAACCGAACAGTAGCTGGGGCTGTGCTAACCTTATCACCGCCGATATCGACTACGCTCCACCAGTACTCCACAATAGACCCCGAAGGCAAGCTACCTGTTTTCCTCATATCCCAATTCCAGCTAACGGTGACACTGGGAGCGGGGATAAACTCAATATGGGCTTCACTTATCACCCGGGCAAAGCTGTCCCGGTGAACCCGGTAGTGGAGACGGATATCAGTAATATTTAGCGCACTCTCAGCTGACAAACTGAAGCTAAGCTGGGTAGGGAATTCTGCCATGGTTGAGCTNTCCAGTATTACTAACTCAGGCTGGGTTTGAGTTAAGACAGGGCTTACTACTATCAGCAGTAGACCAATCGCTAGGACTAGAATAGCAGCTTTCTTAATCATTTTCTCTGCCCAAACCTAACCTTAAGTAGGCAGTGATAAAGCCATCCAGATCCCCACCCAAGACTGCCTCGGTATCACTTGTTTGATAATCAGTGCGGTGGTCTTTTACCATCCNATANGGATGAAGAACATAACTTCTNATCTGATTNCNCCAACCAGCAACTATGCGCTNCCCNTTNAGNTTNGCNCTTTCTTCNNCTCTCNTNGCNAGNTCCAGNTTNAGNANGCGAGCTTTNAGAATNNTGAAAGCAATCTCNTTGTTCTGNTGNTGAGAACGCTCACTCTGACAGGTNACCACCANCCCNGTTGGCTGATGNGTAATTCTAATAGCGCTGCTTGTCTTCTGCATGTGCTGTCCCCCAGGCCCGCTGGACCTGAATGTTTCAACCTTCAAATCTTCAGGCGCTATCTCGATACCAACATCTTCCTCAGCTTGAGGTAACACCTCCACTAAGGCAAATGAAGTATGGCGGGCATGGTCAGCATCAAAGGGTGAAAGCCGGACTAGCCGATGAACACCGTGCTCCGATTTTAGATAGCCAAAGGCATGCTCACCGCTAAATTCAACAACAGCACTCTTTATGCCAGCTTCTTCACCAGGAGAAGTATCCAGCACCTCAGCCTGATAACCACGGCGCTCGGCCCAGCGAAGATACATTCTGAGTAACATCTGTGCCCAATCTTGAGATTCGGTGCCACCGGCCCCAGCATGAATAGCCAACATGGCACTCCTGGCATCATTCTCACCACTAAAAGCCCTCTCCAGTTCAAGTTCGTCAAGACGAGAGGCAATCTGGCCTAAATTAGACCGAATCTCAGCTACAAGTGAAGTATCCTCTTCCTCTTCCACCAAAGAAATTAATTCATTGATGTCAGTCACTTCTTTCTCCAACCATCGCCATACATCTACCAGCTTCTTTGTCTCAGCTAAACGCCGCATAACCTTCTGTGCTTCGACTAAATCTTGCCAGAACTCGGGCTGGGCTGAGCGCTTCTCCAGCCTAGTTATTTCCTCTTCTTTATTAGCAATGTCAAAGATGCACCAGTGATATAGAGATTCTAGCTTGTAAATCCTTTAGTTTATCTTTTAGCTCTTGCATCTAGCCTCTCCAGAAATTATTTTAACTAAACAAAATCCCTTAATAGCTAAACTCAGGTGCTACTAAATCCTTTTTCTGCTTAAGATTTACCCCGGCAATAAAGTGTGGACTGACAACCTGTCCACTTCGGTTTACCTGGGCCTGGAGCCGCCGTTGTATGCCAAGAACTTGATCAATATTAAGCTGCCAATCATATAATCTCTCTACTTTCATAATGCCATTATAGCTAACGGAATAGCTTGCCTGCAAATATGTATGACCTTCGCTATATAAAAGCTACCTACTCAAATGCGGTTGACAGCCAGTTAGTAATAGTGCATAATAACCAAAAGAAGGATAAATTAAGAGTGGTAAAAATTAGACTGCGAAGAGTAGGCGCCCCCAAAAAGCCAAGTTATCGGTTGGTAATAGCCGATGCTCGTTCACCACGCAATGGGGCTTTCATTAACACTATTGGGCATTATAATCCTCTGACCGATCCGGAAACAGTAGTTATTGATGAAGAACACGCACTGTACTGGCTAAAAAACGGAGCTCAACCGACAAATACCGCCGCCAGACTGCTTGAAAAAACAGGTATTATGGCAAAGTTTAAGCTAGTAAAGGAGAAAACATGCGAGACCTAGTAGAGTACATTGCCAAATCTCTTGTCGACGCACCCGATGATGTGGTGGTCACTGAAGAAGAAGCAGAAGAAGAAGGAGAAGGCATAACACTTAAATTACAAGTTGCCGATGAAGATAAGGGAAGGATAATCGGCAAGCAGGGTCGCATAGCTCAAGCCATGCGCACCTTAATCCGGGTAAAAGCAGCCAAAGCCGGTACCAGAGTTAACCTTGAGATTATCTAAAATAATCCCCGACTAGACCCTTTATCAAGGTAATAAGGAGGGATTTTAAAGTCTATGGAAGTTTTGTTTTGCGACGGTCTATCTTTGCGCTGAAAGGTTGTCTTTTCCTCACCGTATCGGCCTGCAATCTGCCAAGACCATCTGATAGCTGTCTTTAGATTTCGAGGTTTCTTTTCCTCCGCCTCCTCACCACCTTAAGACGAATTAATGAGCGGCGCAGTGCCGCCTCAGCCCGAGCGGCATCTACCCCAGGAGCATGCTTTTCGACTAGGTGCTTCTCGGCACGACGTTTGGCTTCCTCAGCCCGAGCTATATCTATCTCCTCAACCCTCTCAGCAGTATCAGCTAAGACTATAACCCGGTCTGGTCTCACCTCAAGGAAACCACCAGAAACGACCAAGCCGAACTCATCGCTGCCCTTCTTGGCTATCAGCTCACCAGGCTCAAGCATAGTCATCAAAGGAGCATGACGAGGCAGAATCCCCAACTGCCCCAAAACGCCGGAGGCAATAACCATATCCACCTCATCAGAATATACCGCCCGCTCCGCAGTAACGATATCAAGCCTTAGTATTGCCACTCAAGTCCACCTACTTTTAATAGTCTATAATCCACACAATTTATATCTCTTATCTTGCCCATAAAATAATCCAAAACCTATGATCCTAGTTCCTTGGCTGCCGCCACCACCTCCTCAATAGTACCGACCATATAGAATGCCTGCTCTGGCAAGCC
>NZEH01000033.1 GCA_002690375.1 Dehalococcoidales bacterium | reverse complement strand
TTTCGCTCCAACTCACTGAGAATAGCCTCTCTTATTAGCCGCTCATCATAGGTGGTAACATAGGTTTTAATGGGCAGTCGCTCTTCGGGAGGTGTCTCCATAAGGCTCATATCCCTTACCGCTACCAGTGACATATGAAGGGTGCGGGGTATCGGCGTAGCGCTTAGGGTAAGGACATCCACCTCACGGCGCATTTTTTTAAGATATTCCTTATGGCTCACACCAAAGCGCTGCTCCTCGTCAACAATCACTAGACCTAAATCTTTAAAGACTATATCTTTTTGCAGTAGTCGGTGAGTGCCGATGCAGATGTCTACCACACCGCTAGCCAGCCCATCAAGTATAACCCGCTGTTCTTCGTGGCTCCTCAAACGGCTGAGTGCCTCAATCCTTATCGGGAAAGCGCCTAGCCTCTGAGAAAAGGTGAAAAAGTGCTGCTCAGCCAGCAGTGTAGTCGGCACTAGCACTACCACCTGTTTACTATCCATCATCGCCTTAAAGGCGGCACGAATAGCGACCTCAGTCTTACCGTAGCCGACATCGCCTAGAATAAGCCTGTCCATCGGTTTTGTTTTGGCCATATCTTCTTTTACCTGTTTCTCAGCTGCTATTTGGTCAGGTGTCTCAACATAGGGGAAGGAAGCTTCAAGCTCCTGCTGCCACAGCGTATCCGGAGAAAAGGCAAAGCCATCTACTACCTCCCGGGCAGCATAGAGGGTGAGTAGCTCCCGGGCAGTATTGGCTGCCGACTCGCTGGCCTTCTGCTTGATTCTCATCCACTCTCCAGTACCCAGCCGACTTAAGACAGGTAGTCGCTCAGCAGCCCCTATGTAGCGGCTCATGCGATCTATCTGGTCGGTAGGGACATAGAGCCTATCTCCAGCAGCATATTCCAGTACCAGATATTCTCTTTGGCTATGATTACTACTGATGGTGGTAACACCAGTCAATCGGGCAATACCATGCTCAGTATGTACCACATAATCGCCTGGAGTTATGTCAATAAATAGCTTATGGCGTGGCACCGGACGTTTCTTAACTAGCCGCCGCTGCTTAGTAAAGCCAAATATCTCGGTATCAGTAAGAAGGTGACTATCACCATTCATAACCCATCCCGAAGCCAACAACCCCTGACCCAATGTTAGCGAACCAGGCGGTGGTATTTGTCTTATCTCAGTAACGGCTGAGGCGATAATGCCTTCTTCTCCGAGTAGTTCTGCTAATCGGCTTGCCTGATGAGAGACCAAAATAAAGCGATGTTTCTTCTTCAAAAGCTTCTTTGCCTTTTTAGCCAACAACGGCAGCTGTCCGACATAGCTTGGTGAAGAAACAAAATTGAGCCGATGGCACTCTTCTTCAGTAGCACCCCAAGCAGTAAGTAGCAAACGCTGTCGTTTTTCCATTCTTAGCTTAAGCTCTTCCCAGTTAAAGTATGACCTCGGGAAATTAGCGGGTAGCTCTCCTCTATCTGATTTCTCCTTAAACAACTGGCTGGCTTCGACATCCAGCGATTCTATTGTCCGCTGGATAGCTGCCGGTTCATCAAGTATTAATAGTGCGTTTTGAGGTAAATAACTTAAGACACTATCAGCATTAAACAGCGGGGCGTAAAACTGCCAGTTAACTGGAAGCTCTCCATTAAGCAACGTGGCCAGTTCCTGCTGAAACTTTTGCCCTACCTCGGGACTCAAATTAGTACGGTCAATGTCACCTAAGAGTGGTGCTAGCTCCGGTTTGTTAGCTCTAATCGACAACAGAAGCTCTGTGGCCGGCCCGACATCTATAGCGGATACTGTCTTAAGTGAGCGCTGGCTTTCGGGGTCAAAAAAGCGAATACTATCTATAGTGTTACCCAAAAACTCCAATCTGGCTGGCAGTTCACCAGTAGCGGGGTAAATGTCAACAATACCGCCGCGACGGCTTATCTGACCCGGTAACTCAACCAAGCTTTCCATCCGGTAACCAATAGCCTGCCACCACCTCAAAAGATGCAGTGGTTCAATTTCCATCCCCAGCTCGATAGCGTGCCAGGCGGAGGTAAAATCCTTGCAGGAGGCTACCTTCTGCATCAAAGCTGATGCTGAGACAATAGTTATGAGAGGCTCTGCGGTCGGCTCACTAGCGACTAGCGCTGAGAGCACCTGTATTCTTTCTAAATCAGTGGAGGTATCTGAGGCAATACGCTGGTAGAGAAGACCTCCAGATTCAGGGAAGAGCTTCACTTGGTTTGAGCCACACCAGGCTGAAATCTGCTCTCGAAGTTTTTTGCTGTTTTCTGGCTCGGTGGTAATTATCAGTATAGGTAATTTAAGATCCTGGTACAAGGCAGCTATAAAATAGGGCTTGGCAGCATTAAGCAGGGCTGTTGTGGTGTTGTCCTTCTGCTGTTTTAGCTCTTCCAGTAACTGACAGTAGGCTGGCATCCCTTTAATGAGATGTAATAACTGAGTCAGGTTTAACTGCATCTTCTTCCCCAAACACCTCTAGGACTAGCCGAGACGGACTAGCCCTAAAAGTAAAGTTTAACACAACCTACCTCCTTGTCCAATTTTACCTGCCTTGTTATAATGGATTAGATTACTTTGGCAGATAGAAAATGAACAAATCATCTTTGCCCTATCACCGCATAGTGGCTAAGCTTGGTACCAATCTACTCACTAGCAATACTGGGCAGCTGGACCATGCCGTTATGTCAAAATTAGTTACCCAGGTGGCACAACTTCACCAACAGGGACTGGAACTACTAATCGTCTCTTCCGGAGCCATAGCCGCTGGCAGACATAAACTGGGACTGATCAAAAAGTTTAAGGGTATCCCCTATAAGCAGGTACTGGCTTCGGTGGGGCAGAGTCACCTGATGCAGGCTTACGAGCAACTACTTAATCAGTACGGTATTACCGTGGCTCAGGCTCTACTTGCCAAGGCTGACCTTGCTGACCGAGCCGGTTACTTAAATGCTCGCAACACCTTGCTAGCCCTTCTGGAGCTCAGTGTGCTCTGTATCGTTAATGAGAATGACGTGGTGGCGGTGGACGAGATTCAGGAGGCCAAGTTTGGCGATAATGATAATCTATCAGCCATGGTAGCCAATCTGGTTGATGCTGACCTCTTAATAATGCTCACCGATACCGCAGGGCTATATACCGCTGACCCACAGCAAAATCCTGCTGCTAGACTTATCCCACAGGTGGAGGTAATAGATGCTGAAATTGAGCGTCTGGCAGCAGATACACCCAACCAGATGGGTACTGGCGGCATGGCTACCAAGATAGAAGCCGCTAAGATGGCAACTGCCTCCGGAATAACAGTGGTTATCGCTAATGGCAATGAGCCGGATGCTATTTTGCGGCTGGCTGCCGGCGAGGCTATCGGCACTCATTTTTTGCCAACTTCCTCTAAGCTTGAGAGCCGTAAACGCTGGATGCTCAGCGGTCTTTGCTCTAGAGGCAAGTTGCACGTAGATACTGGAGCCGCCATAGCGCTGAAAAAGCAGAAGCGAAGCCTGCTGGCTGCCGGAATCAAAAGTGTTGAAGGTAACTGTGAGCGGGGTGATATAGTCAATATCTATGACACTGGCAGCTCTCACCTTGGCTGTGGTATAACCAACTATAGCTCAGCCGCTATAGAGGCTATTAAAGGGGCTCACTCCGAGCAAATAGTCTCTCTACTTGGCTATGACTATGGCTCTGAAGTAGTGCATCGAAATAACTTGGTAATACTTTAACAAAGGGGTACATAATGGCTATTGGTAAACTCTACAGCTCTTATGATGAACAATTCCAAGCCGAAATTGAATACCGATTCTATGATGAGTCTCCACAGAACTGGTGGGGTGAGTTAACTCTTACCGAATACCAGCGCCTTAAAGGCGGTGACGGATTTATTATTGAATCGGTGGATGGACGAAGAGGCCGGTGCTCTCTAAAAAAGAAGGTTAATAAGGCAGTGCAGGGGTTCCTTCCACTCTATTGCTATCATTTTAGGGGAACCGGACCACTGAAATAGGGAGCAAAGTAAGCAGGGAGTCATATAGGACAAAACCTCTCTCAAAATTCTTCCCCTCCCAAGGGGAAGAGGGTAAGGGGATGGGGTTACCAAATGAAAAGCTGTATTATCTCTTGAGATTGCTTCACCGCAAAGATATAAGGCTAGACTGAAGGGGCTTTACTATGAAATCAGTAATAAATGAACTGGAAGAAAAGGGTAGGACAGCTAAGGCGATTTCCCGACATATGGCTTATCTCTCAACTGAGGTAAAGAATAAAGCTCTAACTAATATCGCTAATGACCTTATTGCCAAAAGGGATGAAATACTAGCTGCCAATCAGATTGACCAACAAGAAGCTGAGAAAGCAGATATGACGGCAGCTATGCTTGACCGCCTGCTTTTAACCTCCGAACGCCTCGAATCTATTGCTCAAGATGTGCTGGCAGTAGCCACCCTCCCCGACCCGGTGGGTGAGGTATTTGATATGCGCACCCTGCCCAATGGTCTGCTGATAGGCAGAAAACGAGTGCCTTTAGGGGTAATCGGAGCCATCTACGAGAGCCGCCCCAATGTCACCATAGACATTTCCAGCCTGTGCCTAAAATCGGGTAATGCCCTTATCCTAAGAGGCGGGAAGGAAGCAGTTAACTCCAACAGTGCTCTGGCCAAAGTAGTTCAAGGGGCGGCGACAAGGGCTGGTATGCCCAATGGAGCCGTCCAGTTTATTGAGAATACCGACCGAACGTTGGTAGCTTATATGCTCACCATGAGCGATATTATTGACCTGATAATACCCCGCGGTGGAGCCGGACTAATAAAATTTATTAAGGAAAAGGCGGCTATGCCAGTGGTCGCCGGAGGTATTGGTGTCTGTCATACCTATGTTGACGAGAGCGCCGATTTGGCTAAAGCAGTTGCCATTGCCTATAACGCCAAGGTGCAACGACCCACGGTTTGCAATGCCTTGGATACGCTTCTGATTCACACTAATATTGCTGAAGCCTACCTGCCATTAGTGGCAACAGAGTGGGTCAAGGCTGATGTAGAAATGCACTGTGATAAACGAGCGCTTTCTATTCTCAAATCAATGCCCTCATTAAAACTAGTCCCAGCCACAGGAGATGACTGGGGCAAGGAGTTCCTGTCACTGGTAGCCGCGGTAAAAATAGTTCGCTCTCTAGATGAGGCTATTGGTCATATTGAAGACTATGGTTCGGGGCATTCTGAAGCTATTGTTGCCCAAGACTACAGTACTGCTATGCGCTTTCTAAATGAAGTTGATGCCGCCTGTGTCTATGTTAATGCCAGCACCCGCTTTACCGATGGCAGTCAGTTTGGTCTCGGGGCAGAGGTGGGCATCAGCACTCAGAAGATGCATGCCCGTGGTCCACTAGGTTTAAAAGAGATGACTTCCTATAAGTGGCTCATTTTCGGTAGTGGGCATGTCAGGCCTTAATTACCTTAATGAGTCTTTAATGATTCTAGGACAACCTGCTGAGCTTGAAATAATTGCCTGGTGCCCTTTTCTGCCAGAGCCAGCACAGAGTCAATGGTTTCCTTAGAAAAGGGCTTACTTTCAGCTGTACCCTGAACCTCAACAAATTCACCCTTGCTGGTCATTACCATATTAAAGTCAGCCTCAGCCGAAGAATCTTCATCGTAGCACAAGTCAAGCAGTATGTAGCTCCCAACTATGCCAACGCTGGTGGCGGCTACGGCGCTTTTTAAAGGTATAGATGATATTATGCCCATATTGGCCAGTGTTTGCACAGCCTGATACAAGGCGACATAAGCACCGGTAATGGCTGCTGTTCTGGTGCCCCCATCCGCCTGTAAGACATCGCAATCGATCATTAAAGTCCTCTCTCCCAACTCGTCAAGGTCAGTTATTGCCCGTAGCGAACGTCCTATAAGACGCTGAATTTCATGACTCCTACCAGCGATTCTACCCAGCGACGAGTCCCTGCGGGTACGGGTAACAGTGGCCCGGGGTAGCATAGCGTATTCGGCAGTAATCCAGCCGCTGCCACTCTCCCTTAAAAAATAAGGCACCCTTTCTTCAACACTCGCCGAACAGATTACCTGTGTTTTGCCCAACTCTATCAGTGCCGATCCTTCAGCAAAGCTCTGGACTCCGGGAGTTATGCGTACCGGTCTCAACTCATCATAAGCACGCCCATCAATTCTTTTCATATAAATTACTTTCTAGCCCCTGATATATGAAAGGAGTATAGCATTGATGAGGGAACAACGGCAATCAGGTTATAGGGTGGGAGGATGGGAAAAGAACATGGCAAAAACCTTTCTAAATCATCATCTATCTCGCCCCCATTAGCTTTTCTCTCCTTCAAAACAATGAGCAACGGACAAGAATACTTAGGGTTTATGTTGTATCAGAAATTATTGGGAAATAGTGAGAGCGCAATCTCAGATTTTTATTCCTTTTCGACAGATCATTCTAAGTCAGCCAGTATCATATACTCTGGCCAGTACCTTCCCAAGCATAGGCACCGTCTCATAGGTATTAATATCCTCTGGATTTATCCACCTTATCTCTTTATGCTCCCAGTCAAGCTTGATTTTGCCCGGCTCTTTTATCTGAAACAGAAATGGATGAATCACCCATTTAACACCAGCTTCATCATCATGAACCTCAAGCGGTTTGCCCCGCTTGGATAGTTTAAGATCTTCTTGGCACAGGCTAGTCTCCTCTTCTATCTCTATCAAGGCTTGTTCACCAGCAGTAGTCTGCATATAACCACTAACGCCGGCCCATTTCCCCCGGAAACTGCCCACCAGCTCACTGCGACGAAGGATCAGTATCTTAGCCCCAAACTTAAGAAAGCAGGTAACGACATATCTTTCAGATGGTACATTTATCAACTATGCCCCCATTCATATCCTAAGAGCTATTTTAAGCTTATTAGATACTCTTTTAACCAAGACAAGGCAGCCAAAGCAGCTAGGTATTTATTTTGGTCTCGGTTTTCCTCAAAGCAGTGTCTCCGGCTATAGGTTCCACCATTGTGTGATAAGCCAATGTAGAACAGTCCTACTGGCTTCCCTAGGGTAGCACCATCAGGTCCAGCGATGCCGGTATCTGCCAAACATATATCGGCACCCAGTATTTTTTTNCCGCCCCGTGCCATCTCCTCAGCTATTTGAGAACTCACCACGCCATAACTACTGATGGTATCCTCTTTCACTCCGACCAGGCCAATTTTGATCTGATTGCTATAGGCAGTAAGGGACCCTTTATAGTAGTTCGAGCTACCGGGAACATTGGTTATTAGGTGCGACAAGAGCCCCCCAGTAGCTGACTCAACAAGCCCTAGGGTAAGCTCTCTCTGGCGAAGCAACTTGCCAACCTCTTGTTCCAGATTAGTCATGGTTCAATATAAAGCCCAGCCATCCTTACAGAATGTGTTGATATTTGATTTCTTAAGGACCAAAATATAGACTGCCTGCCAATTTCATGCTATTATCCGCTTACCATTAAAGTATATAGCAACGGTGGCCTAAAATAAAGCTAAAGCACACCCAAACCACTTAAAATAAAAACCATTTATATCAATGAGCATGCTAGCTTTTATTTTTGGTATCCTTGGTGGGTTGTGCGTGGTACTGTGCATTATCACAGCAGCAGAAACAGAAACATTGTTATTCAGCGAAGAGTTTACTGCGATGTTCTGGTTGGCACTGGGGGCAGTCTTAGTTCCAGTCTCTATTGCTTCCAGTCTTTGGGGTAGCTCAGCAGACTAGTAGCGATATCGTGTCCAGCCAAAAAAGCCAAGCTAGAATTTTCATACGAGTCTACCCCGGCGCTGCCAGAAACGAAGTGGTAGGCTTTAGTGACGGCGTATTGCGGGTAAGGGTATCAGCCCCGCCAGTCAAAGGCAAAGCCAACAGAGAACTGGTAGCTTTCTTGAGCCATCTGCTTGATGTAAGCTCCGCTAGCATAATAATTAGCAAGGGACATACTAGCCAGAACAAGATTATCACAATTTACGATTTGAGCCAGGAAGCAGCTTTGAGGCTACTGCTACATGAGTCTAGTTCTTAGCCTTAATTAAGGGCGTCCCGTCTTCTATACCGCTTCTTTTTATCCCTTGAGCCTTTGGGGCGGCCTGGTTTCCTATCCGTATTTTTACGAGTTATCCAGCCGTCAGTCATGGTAGCACCACTGGTTATAAAGCAGGTACTACGCTGATACTCCTGACTTGTAGATACATGCCTGTCCTTGCTTAAAAATCCGCACTGGTAGCAACGACAGAACCAATTGTCCCCAACTATATCAAAGAACATGTCACCCCCACATTTGGGGCAGTCTTCCTTCGACATTCGTCTCATGTAACCGCACTGGAGACAATGATCGAACGAGATAGCACCATCTATGTCAAGAAATGTATCGCCACCACATCGAAGGCAGCTTCTTATTTTCCACAATACCATATTATCACTCCCCTAAATCGCAGAGGCACATTGCCAAAGCATGGCCAATGCTCGCCTCTACTCCTCATTGGTATTCTAAGGGAAGCAACAGTAACAAATATGTAACTTTCGTTACAAAAGTTTGAGGGAAATAAAAGGCATGGATTTAGAAGATCGGTGGCATGCCTGCTAATAGTGTCCACATTATAGGCTGGTTTTCGACCACTGGAGCAGTAGCGATTATGTCGGCGGTCCTCTCGTGTTACGACTGCTTTGGCTAATTTAAAAATGCATAAATCATTTGACAAATGCATAAATCAATAGTAGACTTACACTAGGTGCAAAATGAAGCAGTTGAGAGAACTCTTTTCCTTAAGAAATCAACCTAGATTTTGGTCCTTGTATGTTGTTGTTCCTATGTTAGTTGTAGCCGTGGCCGGAGGCGTAAATTGTAGCAATGATGTAAGCCCTCAAATAGCTGAGGAAATAGCACAGGATGAAGAAACCACACAGGTTGAAGAAACAACCATCTCCAATTCTGCGGACCCAGTAATACCAGTGCTACCAGTGCTACAGTCGGATCTTGAGATAACACGACTTGAACTTGGGGGTTATGGCTCGAAGCTATCTAGAGGATCCACCTTCTCCATATTGGTACAGGTGACGAATCACGGACAGGTGGCATCTGGAGAGTACACGGTAGAAATATACGAGAAGATTGATTTTGATACACTTTGGGGACTTATTGGCGGCTGTGGTTGCGGTGCACCCGACGATCTGCTCTATCTCGAAGAGAGAGTCATGATGGACTCGTACCCCATGGACAGCTTAGCGCCAGGAGAAACTCATATTATTGAAAAAGAAGATGCGCTATTGGAGTTTGTGTCCTTATACACTATATCCGCAGAAATAACACCAATTGGCTGGCAAGAAGACAATAACTCTAATAATATAGAGAGTTTAGATATAGAAGTTTGGTAAGCCTTTTATATTAATGTTGCTCCATTACTGCTGATTTCATATCGTATTCCTTTTAGGATAACTCACCTCTCCCCCAAAATGCCCACAAGGTATTGATAAAATCATATAGATGTGCTATATACCATTGATATGGTGGAGCTTGCGTCACAGAGGAGGTTTAATACGAATATTAAAGTTAAAGCAACTGCTACGCTAACTCTGCTTTTTATAATAGCCATCGCTATAGGAGCCTGCTCTCGTGGTGAACCAACGACTACACCAACATTACCGGTACTATACGAAGCTCCAATCTTTACTCTTACCAATCAGGACAATTCAGAAGTTAATCTTTCCGATTTTCGGGGAAAGGTTGTCGTCTTGGATTTCGTCTACACGCGCTGCCCCGATGTTTGCGGGGAGATGAACTTTAAATTACAGAGCGTGTGGCAGCAACTGGAGGAGGAACTGAAGCCAGACCTTAATTTTATATCAGTTAGTTTTGACCTCTACGACNCCCCCGAGGTGCTGAAGCAATATGCCAAGATTTTTGACGTACCTGGGTGGCAGTTTCTTACTGGCACCGAGGAGCAAATTCGCCAGGTTAAAGATGACTATGGGGTAATAGCCATTTCGGCACCAGATGGATGGGAAATTGTACACAGCATGGCGATTGTCCTTATTGATCGGGATGGTATGGTCAGAAAGACATACGGAGACTTGGAATTCCAAGAAAAGGATATGATTAGGGAACTCGAATATCTTTTAAAACAATGAACGGAGATTTAATACATGTTTCGGACATTTAAGATTGCTGCCACTATTGCCATTACGGCTCTGCTACTGGCAGGGCTAGCTGCGTGCACTACTGATCCGACTCCTAGGCTAAGCATCCAAGACCCTTGGGCCCGCCCCGCAGCTATGGGCGTCGGCACCGCTGCCATCTACTTTACCCTCGTCAATGAGGGGAACGCATCGGACGCCTTGGTGGATGTCAGCAGCGACGCAGCGGAGAGCGCCAGATTCCACGAGACCCAAATGGAGGGAAATATCATAAGCATGGTTCCGGTGACTCGCATTGAGATCCCAGCAAAGGGTCTCACAGAGCTGAAGCCTGGTGGGCTTCATGTAATGTTGATGGGGCTTAAGCAGGACCTGAATAACGGTGACACGGTAAGCGTGACATTACGCTTTGAGAAGAGCGATGAAGTGGTAGTGGAGGCTGAAGTACTCGCACCCTAAACTCCTTAAACACAGCGTCATAATTGTCCTTTTCGACTGGGGGGTATGATCCCGAAGACACACGAAGTCTTGTATTTTCCAGAAAACACTATGCTTAGTGAGCATGTATATCTTATAAATGAATAAAGAAAGTAAGTTCCTTTAGATTTAATCTCCAAGAACTAGGTGATACTCCTCAATAACTATCTCAACGGGACAGCTTATAGCTCCGATGGGACACACAGCTTCGCACTGAGCGCACCAGCCACACTCTTCTGTCTCTACAAAAGTGAGTCCTTCGTTAACCACTATCAGGCAACGGCACCCGATACGAACACATAGCCCACAGCCGTCACACTTATCTTGGTCTATCACCGGTATCACTTGCATACTATACTATCCAATCCCATTTTTCAATCTTAAAACAAAGCCAAACATCTGTCTGTGACTTTTGTCTCAAAAAGATGGCTCTACCTTTTCTTTAAGAGCAGCCTTATCAGTAATCACAATGCGATGGTGTTCAAGCCTGATAACTCCTTCCTCTTCAAGGGCCTTGAGCGACCTACTGACCACTTCTCGAACGGTGCCCGCCATAGCCGCCATATCCCGTTGTGTCAGCCGTGGCTCAGCATTCTTTTCAGCTCCAGCATACTCAAGGAGTATTTTAGCTACCCGGCCGGTAACATGTCTGAAGGAGAGGTCTCCAACCAGTGACACCAAGTGCCGCAACCAATCTACCATAATCTTGATGGCATTTAAGGCTATCTGTGGCTGGCGGCGAATGATGGCCTCCAAATCGCTCTTGACTATCCCGTAAAGAAAAACTGACCTTACAGCCTGAGCACTGGCTGGATTTATCCCACCATCAAACATAGGGGCATCGTTGAAGGATTCCCCGGGGTGTATGATTCTTAGAATCTGCTCTTTACCATCAGGCGAGGTCTTAAATACCTTTACTACCCCAAAAGCAACAAAATATAATGCCTCAGCCACATCATCCTCAAGCAGTATCATCTCTCCTTGATCATAGTGTTTCTCGAAAATGAGTTTACTGATTGAGGTAAGCTCACCCGGCTCCAGTCCCGAAAAATAAGGGATAGATTTTAGGATTTCTATTTGTGGAGCCATACCCCTCCAAGCAATCTTTATTATTTTTGTTGAGCAATAGCTAAAGCAAGGTTAACCAGAGTACGTACGGGCACTCCAGTAGCCCCTTTTGCCAAATAATTATACTCCTTGTCGCTCATACTAGTGCCCGCAATATCCAGATGAACCCATGGGGTATCACCAGCAAACTCAGCCAGAAACTGAGCTGCAGTTATAGCACCCGCATTTTTACTACCCACATTTTTAATATCGGCGACATCACTCTTGTTTTGTTCTTTATACTTATCATACATCGGCATCTGCCATATGAGCTCACTGGCTTTAGCACCAGCGTCAACCACCTTTTGAACTAGCTCCTGATTATTCGTAAAAGCGCCAGTGCATACATCGCCCAGAGCTACTATACAGGCTCCAGTCAAGGTAGCCACATCAACTATTCGTTTAGCCTTAATCTTATTGGCATAACCCATGGCATCAGCTAAAATAAGTCGCCCTTCAGCATCGGTTGATATAATTTCAATGGTCTTACCAGTCATAGCGGTCACAATATCACCCGGTTTTAAAGCATGACCACCAGGCAGGTTTTCCACCATTGGAGCTATAGCGGTAACATTAATCTTGGGTTTAAGCCGAGCAATAGCGGAAATTGCTGCCATTACCGTTGCCCCGCCGGCCATATCGCTCTTCATCTCCTCCATCTTTCTCCCTGGCTTTAACGAGATACCCCCGGAGTCAAATGTTATCCCCTTGCCCACTAAAGCAAGGTCTATCTCATCAGAAGCAGTCCCCTTGTAGCTTAAGATAATGAATTTTGGCAACTGAGCACTCCCTTGAGCTACACCCAGCAGTGCCCCCATACCCAACTCCTGCATCTTGTCCCGTTCAAAAACGCTGAGCTTAAGGCTATGGTCTTGAGCTAGCTTCTCAGCCACCCGGGCCATATCAGCCGGAGTCATATAGTTAGCCGGTTCATTAGCCATGTCACGAGCTAACTTTGTCGCTTCAGCCAAAACCTTACCTTCATCACGGCCCTGTTCTAAAGGAAGGATATCAACCTCATTTTTAGCAACTATCGATAGCCGCTTAATCTCACCATACTCGTCTTTCTTGGTTATATGTCGGCGAAACGAGTAGAGGCCAAGCAAAGCGCCTTCGGTTATCGCTTGAGCGGCATCCTTCATCGTTATATCAGCTACTCCAGCACCTTGGGCAACGGTGACTACATCATCCACCCCCTTCTTTCGTAGGAGGCGACAGGCTTCAGCCACCACTCCTCGAATCTTATCCACAGTTAGCTCCTGCTTCTTAGCCAAACCGGCAATTACCACCCGAGCAGCGGGAAGCTTACCCAGACTATGAATAATGGTTATCTCATTAAGCTTACCTTTAATCTCGCCCTGACTAATAAGCTGGGAGATAGCTCCATCCAGAGCCTTATCCAGAATAGCTTCATCGCCATCCAGGCTTTTTGCCCCCTCAAAGAAGTTTAGTATGATAGCGCCGGTTTCAATCTTGGTAACATTAGTAGTTATAACCCTAATCTCCACTTTAATCTCCTTAGTAGCTTAGGCAAGTAGTCACAGGCACTTTGCTACTGAGATACCCAGATACTTTTCTGTTAGCTCCATAGCACAAAACTGACCACACATACTGCAAGCCGAGCCAACCGTGGCATGTTTACCATGAACCTGACGAGAGCGCTCCGTGTCTAAAGAGAGTCTAGCTTGCTCCTCCCAGTTTAGACTCTTTCGTGCTATCGACATCTGCCTGTCCCACTCACCAGCGCCCTTAACCTCTTTGGCTATATCCCCGGCATGAGCGGCAATGCGTGATGCTATTACCCCCTGCCTCACATCCTCAGGATCAGGTAGAGAGAGGTGCTCGGCTGGAGTCACATAGCACAGAAAATCGGCGCCAGCAGCGGCAGCAACAGCACCGCCAATAGCGCCGGTGATATGGTCATAACCAGCAGCCACGTCAGTCACCAACGGCCCAAGGACATAGAAGGGGGCACCATCACAAATAGATTTCTCTAATTTTACATTAGTTTCAATCTGGTTCAATGGCAGGTGGCCAGGACCCTCAACCATAACCTGCACCCCAGCCTGCCGTGCACGCTGGACAAGCTCACCAAGAACAATCAATTCTTCAATTTGAGGCCGATCGGTGGCATCGGCTAGGCTGCCAGGGCGCATACCGTCACCAAGGCTTAGGATAACATCAAACTGCCCGGCAATATCCAGTAGGCGGTCAAATTGATCATAAAGGGGGTTTTCACACTCGTTATAGAGTACCCAGCCCATCAGAAAAGCGGCACCACGAGATACTACATCAGCTACTCGCTTCTGCTGCTCTAGCCGAGCGATAGCCTGCCGGGTTACACCACAGTGAACGGTTATGAAATCAACACCACCGCAGGCGTGCTCTAAAATTACAGCGAACAGGTCATCGGCAGTCATTTTGACTATAGTGCCATACCTATCTATTGCTTCAATCCCAGCCTGATAAATGGGCACAGTTCCCACGGGCAAGGAGCTTGAAGTAATAATAGAGCGCCGAATAGCTACCATATCACCACCGGTAGATAAGTCCATAACTGTATCTGCCCCAGCTAAAGTAGCAACCTGTAATTTTAGCAGTTCAGTACTAGCATCGCCGAAGTCAGACGAGGTGCCGATATTGGCATTGACCTTAGTCTTAAGCCCCTTTCCAATACCACAAGGAGTAAGACCATGGCGGCTGGTATTGGCTGGGATTACTATAGTTCCCTCATGCACGCCCTGGCGGATGACCTCTGCCGCTACCCCTTCACGCTGGGCCACCTGTTCCATCTGTGGTGAGATAATGCCTTCTTTGGCCAGTTCTAGTTGTGTCACATCTCCCCTACAATAGCAAAACCAAGGGCTTCGGCTTAACTTAAGACCTTGGTCAGAAGTTACCGCCATTTCCATATGCTCGCATTACCGAGTTCAGATTCCGAAGGTTGGCACCTTTAATACCTCTCAGCTTTTGAGCACCCACAGCGGTTTGGAACTATTGTTATTCGAGGCTAAATATAACACAAGCTTGGTTGAAATGCAAAGTGGCTCGGGTACTATCTACCCCCCCTCGTGTCTTATTGACATATAAGTAAATATACCCTTTTGAAGTAAGAGTCGTTATACTATACCCGAGTGAAAATTGCTCAGGCTGAGGAGAAACTCCAAAACATGAGGAGTTCCTCGCTTGACATGAGAATAGTGCCAATCTGCCAATTAAATATCAGAATAACATCTTAGGGCACACCATTCAGTCTTGAAGAGGAAATGGGGTAGGGGCTAGACTTTGTCCCTTTCTCTATATGAAAGCGACAGTGATATAATTAGCCAGCTAATTTACAATGACTACTATGGACTACCTTAAAGACGGAGCTAGAAAACTGGGGCTACATCTTAATCCAGTCCAGCTTGAGCGGTTTTACATCTATTATCGAGAACTACTTGACTGGAACCAGCGAATGAACCTTACCTCTATAACCAACTTTAAAGATGTGCAGATAAAACACTTCCTTGACTCGCTCACCGTAACCCTTGCCCTAGGGCAAGCGACAAAAGACAAGAAATTACACTTCATTGATATTGGCACCGGTGCTGGCATGCCGACACTACCCATAAAGATTGCTTTTCCCTCTGTAAAACTGGTTCTTCTTGAAGCTACGGCTAAAAAGACCGTCTTTTTAGCCCATCTTAAGCAAAAGCTAGGTCTGGATGATGTTGAAATTGTGACCGGCCGGGCTGAAGAGGTGGCTCACAAGATCAATTTCCGTGAGCAGTTTGATATTGTACTCTCCCGGGCGGTGGCGCCACTACCAACCCTTGTTGAACTAGCGCTACCATTCTGTGCTATCGGCGGCAGCTTCATTGCTCAAAAAAAGGGGGCTATTCATCTAGAAATAAGTAGAGCAACCAAGGCAATTAGCTTACTGGGCGGCAGCTTAAGAGAGGTTAAAAGGATTGACATAGGGGAATTTACTGACGAACGTTACTTAGTAGTAATTGACAAGGTATCACCAACGCCCAAACAATACCCCCACCGCCCCGGCATACCCTCAAAAAGACCAATTCTATGATTTAGCTTGCTAAGCAATCCTAACAATAGTAAAATAGACTTACGGAGATGACTATGCAAACCGGCACTTGGAAGGTAAAAACTGGGCTAGCCCAGATGCTGAAGGGTGGCGTAATAATGGACATTATATCAGCCGAGCAAGCCAAGATTGCTGAGGCCGCCGGTGCCTGCGCCGTGATGGCATTGGAGAGAGTCCCTGCCGATATACGGGCTGCCGGTGGTGTCGCCCGTATGGCTGACCTTAAAGTTATTGAAGAGGCCATGAACTCAGTTTCAATACCGGTGATGGCCAAATGTCGCATCGGTCACTTCGCCGAAGCTCAAGTGCTTCAAGCCATCGGCATTGACTTCATTGATGAGTCTGAAGTACTCACCCCGGCCGATGAGAACCACCACGTCTTAAAGCACAACTTTAAGGTTCCCTTTGTCTGTGGCTGCCGGAACCTGGGTGAAGCCCTGCGCCGCATCGGGGAGGGAGCGGCTATGATTAGGACCAAGGGTGAGGCCGGCAGTGGCAATGTCGTTGAAGCCGTAAGGCATATGCGGGCGGTAATGGACAGTATCCGCCAGCTCCAAAACACCCCCGAGGAAGAGCTGATGGCAATCGCCAAGGAACTGGCGGCTCCACATGAACTGGTACTGGAGGTACGAAAGCTCGGCAGACTGCCGGTGGTTAATTTTGCCGCCGGTGGCATAGCTACCCCGGCCGATGCCGCCCTGATGATGCAGTTGGGCGCCGAGGGTATCTTTGTTGGCTCTGGTATATTTAAATCATCCGACCCGGAGGCAATAGCCATAGCTATTGTTAAAGCCACTACCCACTTTAATGACCCCCAAATCATCGCCGAGGTCTCTAAAAACATAGGGATAGCCATGCCCGGACTGGATATAAAGCAAATTCCCACTGAAGAACTCCTGGCATCCAGAGGATGGTAATACTACAATCGTTATACTTGGAACTAGCTCAACCGAAGCCAATGACCTGAAACTGTACTTCCCATTGCCACCGCCATATTTCTGCAAGTCATTATGCCAACAAAAGGTGCGTCTTAATGTATAGAGTGGAAGTTTACTTGAAAAATCACCTGCCGGATGCTAGGGGACAGGGTTTGGTCCGGGATATACATGACCTGGGAATAACAATGGTCTTCGATGTTCGTGTGCAGGATATATACTGGCTAGATGCTACTCTTAAACCCAATGAACTGGATATGCTCTGTCAGCAGCTTCTGGCTGACCCTATAACTCAAAAATACCATTGTGGTACAGAAACTCACAGTAAGAATGAAGGTAGTCTTTATTCTGTTGAGGTGGCTTACAATGTTGGTGTCACCGACCCGACTGAGGACTCGATAAAAAAAGCGATTTTGGACTTAGGTATAGAAGGTATCAGGGCAGTTAAAACAGCCAAACGTTATCTTATAAGGGGCGAGCTTAACAAAAACGAGCTAGCAGTGATCTCAAGTAGATTACTGATAAATCCCATTATTCAGCACGTGGTTGAGCATGAGGTAGCAGTCTTCCCTGAAAATCCCCGCTATCACTTCAAGNTGGAGCAACTCGAACTCTTAAAGGCGGGCAAATCCGAACTCCTGCAATTGAGACAACAATTCGGGTTTACTGAGAATGAACTTCAGGCAATCATAGCCCACTTTCGCCAGCTCGGGCGTAACCCGACCGATGCTGAGCTGGAAACGCTGGCCCAGACTTGGTCTGAGCACTGCGTTCACAAGACCTTCAAAGCTAGAATTAGTTTTGGTGATACTGTAATAGATAACCTCTTAAAGAGCACTGTCATGCAGGTAACTAAGGAGCTAGCTAAACCGTGGTGCCTTTCTGTCTTTGAGGATAACGCCGGCGTCATTGACTTTGATGGTCGCTGGGCCCTCTGCTTTAAGGTTGAGACCCACAACCACCCGTCAGCCGTTGAACCATACGGAGGCGCTGCCACTGGCATCGGTGGCGCCGTCCGTGACATAATGGGCACTGGACTCTCTGCCAAACCAATTTTAAACACCGATGTGTTCTGTTTTGGCCCACCTGACCTGCCATATGATAGCTTACCACCCGGAGTGCTGCACCCGCGCCGTATCTTCAAGGGTGTCCGCGCCGGTGTTGCTGACTATGGAAATCGCCTCGGCATCCCGACGCTTAACGGCGCCGTACTCTTTGACGAGCGCTATACAGCCAATCCACTTGTCTACTGTGGCACAATAGGGCTACTCCCCAAAAACCTCTCCCAGAGAGGACAACAAAGACCGAGAGATCTGGTGGTACTGGTCGGTGGCAGGACTGGACGCGACGGTATACACGGCGTCACCTTTGCATCGGAACAGCTTACCCAAGAATCAACTGCTGTTTCCTATACTTCAGTTCAGATTGGCAACCCCATTGTGGAGAAGAAACTCATTGATGTTCTACTTAAAGCTAGAGACCGCCGGCTCTTTACTAAAATAACTGACTGNGGCGGTGGTGGGCTTTCCTCAGCAGTAGGTGAGATGGCTGCCGAAACCGGTGTCAAGGTTTATTTGGATAGAGTGCTTTTAAAATACACNGGCTTATCTTATACCGAGATATGGCTTTCCGAATCTCAAGAGCGGATGGTGTTGGCGGTACCACCGGAATGCTCGGAAGAACTTCTAGCCCTCTTTGCCAGTGAGGATAGTGAAGCAACCATAATCGGCGAATTCACTGATGATTATCGGCTTAAGCTTTTCTACCACGAAAACCAAGTCGCTGATCTTAGTATGGAGTTTCTGCATCAGGGGCGGCCACAGCTTGAACTTAAAGCGACCTGGCAAAAGCTGCAGTACGCCGAACCCGATTTAGCCCAACAACCCGATCTAAGCAAGACTTTGTTTACAATCCTCAGTTCGTGGAATGTGTGCAGTAAGGAATGGGTAATACGCCAGTATGACCACGAGGTGCAGGGGGGTAGTGTCCTCAAACCACTGGTGGGGCGGGACAACGATGGCCCAGGTGACGCTGCCATTTTGAGGCCCATCTTAGATTCAGAAATGGGTGTCATCGTATCAAATGGTATAAATCCGAAATACGGCAACATAGACCCCTACTGGATGGCCGCCTCAGCCATTGACGAAGCCCTGAGACAGATTATTGCTGTTGGCGGTAACTTAAGTCGAGTGGCTTTGCTGGATAATTTCAGCTGGGGCAATACCAACCGTCCTGAGAGTCTTGGGGCTCTAGTCCAGGCTGCCCAAGCCTGTTACGACATGGCACTTGTCTATGAGACACCGTTTATCTCTGGTAAGGACAGCCTTAATAATGAGTTTGAGCTTACTGACAAGACCATCTCTATTCCCCACACTCTGCTTATTTCGGCTATCGGCGTCATGTCAGATACCAACCGTGCGGTATCAATGGACCTGAAAATGGCCGGCGACCTGATTTACATCGTTGGTGCGACACAGAATGAACTGGGTGGCTCTGAGTATTTCAGAAGCCTTGGCTTTATTGGTAACACTGTGCCCAAGGTAAACCCGCATCAATCCAGAAATCTTATGGAGAGATTAAGTCTAGCTACGAAAGCGGGTCTGGTTAGAGCTTGCCATGACCTGAGTGAGGGTGGTATTGGTATCGCCATTGCTGAGATGGCATTTGCCGGTGGGCTGGGAGCAACAGTCTCCCTAAAAGATGTGCCACTGGGTGATTCTATTGAGCGGGATGACCTGATATTATTTTCTGAATCAAACAGCCGCTTCCTGGTGGAGGTAGCCCCAGACGATAGAGAGCAATTTGAGCGAATATTGGGCAAAACCAGTTTCGCCAGTATCGGTCAAGTTACCTCCTCTGGCATACTAGAAATACTCAGTATAAAAGGCAGAAAGATAGCTAGTATTTCTATTGTTGAACTAAAAGAAGCTTGGCAAAAACCACTAAGATGGTAGGAGACGATGAGCAAGGTAAGGACACTTATATTACGAGCCCCGGGAACCAACTGCGACGAGGAAACCGCCTTCGCTTTTGAACAGGCGGGGGCAGTAGCCAGTATGGTTCATATCAGCCAGTTAATTGGCAACCCGAAGCAGCTTGATGACTATCAGATAATGGTTATCCCCGGCGGCTTTACCTATAGCGACGACATGGGAGCGGGCAAGGTGTTGGCTAATGAAATCAGACTAAAACTGGGTCAAGATATAGAGAGGTTTGTTAGCAGTGGCCGGCTGATTTTGGGCATTTGCAATGGCTTTCAAGTGCTAACTAAGACAGGCATTCTGCCTGGACTGTCACCAACTAGTAAGCCACTACTAACCCTAGCCGCCAATGATTCAAGCAGGTTTGAGTGCCGATGGGTTTATCTGAAAGTCAACCAGGAGAGCCGTTGTATCTTCACCCAAGAGATAGAACACATGTACTTACCTGTCGCTCACGGTGAAGGCAAGGTCGTCGCTGACCCCGAAGTCCTGCCCAAGTTAGATGTGGTTCTCTATTACACTGATGAGCGAGGCGCTAAAGCTGGTTACCCTTATAACCCCAACGGCTCAGTTCAAAATATTGCCGGCATTTCGGATGCTACCGGACGTATCTTTGCCTTGATGCCACACCCGGAACGCTTTATTCGAGGCAGCCAGCACCCCAGATGGCCAAGACAAAAGGCTAAAGAGTGGGGGGATGGCTTTAAGATTTTCACCAATGCTGTAAAGTGGATTAGGAACTTATAAGGCCATTTTATTCCAGTTGTTGCCGCTTGACTTGTAGATATGCTATACTCTTATCGCTAATGAGCGGTAAATAGCAGTNAAAGGGAGTTAAGAATTGCCAAGTACAGCCACCATAAAAGAGCTTTTAGAAGCCGGGGCCCATTTCGGGCACCAGACCAGCCGCTGGCACCCTCGCATGAAGAAATACATTTTCACCAAGCGCAATGGCATCCATATTATTGATTTAGAACAGACGTCAACTATGTTAGATGCAGCGTGTGAATTTGTTAAGAGAGTGGTAACTGAAGGCGGTAAGATTCTTTTTGTCGGCACCAAGAAACAGGCCCAGAGTATTATAGAAGAAGAAGCTAAGCGCTGCGGTATGTATTATATCAGTCAGCGATGGATAGGGGGAATATTAACTAATTTCGCTACCATTCAATCCCGAGTAGACTATCTAGTCCGCTTAGAGGACCGGCAAACCAGAGGTGAATTTAACCGCCTACCCAAAAAGGAAGTCCTAAAACTTGAGGAGAAAATGAAGCGTCTTAACAAACAGATGGGCGGATTCAAGGAAATGGAAAGCCTCCCGGATGCCATATTTATTGTTGACCCATCAAAGGAAAGAATTGCCTTGGCCGAAGCCCAACGGCTAGGCATACCAATAGTCGCCATTACCGATACCAACTGTAACCCCGATGTCATGGCTCTCCCCATTCCGGCTAATGATGATGCTATAAGAGCCATTAAGCTGATAACCAACAAGCTCGCTGATGCCATCATTGAAAGTAAACTTGATGAAGCAGCAACTGAAGCTGAAAAAGAGCCAGAAGTTGAACTACCAGCCGATGAGGTAACACCCACTATAGAAGAGGCCGAAGCAAACCCTAAGGAGATTACCACAACAGAAACCACCGAAAGCACTCCTAGTACCGAGCCTACTGTTGAGGATAAATAAAGTAGGTAGGGAGAAAAGGGTTGGAAATACCAACAGACCAAATTAAAGAGCTAAGGGCTCAGTGTGGCGCTGGCATTATGGAGTGTCGTAATAGCCTCCTTGAAGCCAAAGGGAACATGGAAAAGGCGCTCAAGATACTGAAAGAGAAAGGCCAGCTCAAGGCAGCCAAGAAGGCTGACCGCACTACCAGCCAAGGGTTGATTGAAGCCTATATCCATATCGGTGGCCACATTGGAGCTATGATTGAACTAAATTGTGAATCTGACTTTGTCGCCCGAACCAGCGAATTTAAAGAGCTAGCCCATAACCTGGCAATGCAGGTAGCCGCCATGTGCCCCCAATATATCTCAAAAGAGGAAATCCCAGAAGGGGATGAGAAAGAAGTTGAGACAGCCTGCCTACTTCTCCAACCCTATATTAGAGACCCCAACAGAACCGTTCAAGATGTTATTGTTGAAACCATAACCAAGGTAGGCGAGAACATCAAAGTTAGCCGATTTGGTAGATTTGAATTAGGTAGTCAGGTAACAAGAAAATGACCGCGGTAAAGTATCGCCGGGTTCTCTTAAAACTCAGTGGTGAGGCTTTCAGCGGCGGAACTGGGAATGGTATTGACACACCTACCGTAGTCCGAATAGCCAAACAGCTCCGACAGGTCACGGATATGGGAGTAGCAATAGCCATCGTCGTCGGTGGGGGTAACATCTGGCGCGGGGCTGAGGCGGCACAGGCCGGCATAGACAGAGTAACCGCCGACTACGCCGGCATGTTAGCTACCGTAATAAATGCCCTAGCCCTACAGGACACTCTGGAAAGGGAAGGCGTAGTTACTCGTACCTTATCAGCAATAGATATTCAACAGATAGCCGAGCCATATATCAGACGCCGGGCAATTCGTCACCTAGAGAAGGGTAGAGCCATCATCCTGGCCGCTGGTACTGGCAACCCATATATGACCACCGATACCGCCGCCGCTCTAAGAGCTGTAGAAGTTGAGGCAGACGTCCTACTCATGGCCAAGAATAATATTGATGGCGTCTATAATGCCGACCCACTCAAAGACCATAAGGCCAAGAAATTTGCTCGACTCACCTTCTTAGAAGCTATAAATATGCGTCTTCAGGTGATGGATACTACCGCTCTATCCCTTTGCCTTGAAAACAAATTGCCAATAATTGTCTTTAACCTCCAAGACAAGCTCAGTATTCGGCGAGCTATAATAGGCGAATCTATTGGTACTCTGATAACCAACGAAGGTTAAGATGGCTAGCGATATCCTGTCCTATACTGAAGAAAAAATGATCTCAACTACTAATGCCCTGAAACGGGAACTGGCCGCCATCCGCACCGGGCACGCTACTCCTGCCTTAATAGAACACTTAAAGGTTGACTACGGTGATGTTCCGACACCACTTAAGCATATAGCCAGCATTTCGGCGCCTGAAGCAAATCTTCTTATCATTCAGCCCTGGGACCCCTACAGCATCCAGAGCATAGAAAAAACCATTCTAAAGTCCAACCTCGGTCTCACTCCAAGGAGTGATGGTAAACTCATTCGGCTAAAAATTCCACCACTCTCTGAAGAGCGACGGCTGGAGCTAACTAAAGTAGTTAGAAGAAGGGTTGAAGAAGGGAGAATAGCGATCCGCAATTTAAGGCGCAATGCCGCCGATGAACTAAGACAGCTAGAAAAGAATAAAGATATATCACAGGACGCACATAAACGTGCCTTAAACCAGCTACAAAAACTCACCGATAGCTTTATTTTTAACGCTAGTGGGGTTGGCAAGGACAAAGAAGCAGAGCTTATGGAGGTCTAGCCCGGTCTAGTGAAGCATATTACCTATGGTAACAAAAGCCATGAAAGAAATTACCCGCCTACCCAACCATATAGCCTTCATACTGGACGGCAATGGCCGGTGGGCAGAAAAGCGGGGACTACCCCGGCTTGAAGGGCACCGCACCGGGACAGAGACCACACACTCTATAATTTCTTACCTAGATAAACTCCATATAAAGTATGTAACGCTCTATAGTTTCTCCACAGAAAACTGGAACCGCCCTCAAGAAGAGGTTAGCAGCCTGCTCACTATACTAGAGGAGTCACTAGGGAAAGATACCTTTGAACTTCACCAGAATAATGTTAGGCTTCGTCATCTCGGTCGCCTTGATAGAACGCCCAAACAGCTTAAGCAGGTAATAAACTGGGCGCTTAAACTAACCAAGAACAATACCGGAATGAATCTAAGCTTTGCCTTTGATTACGGGGGACGGCTTGAAATCTTGGACGCAGTACGTAACATTATAGCTAAAGGCATCTCCCCTAATGAAGTAGACGAAAAACTATTTAGTCGTTATCTCTATACCGCCGGATTACCTGATGTTGACCTAGTTATTCGGACTGGTGGTGAACTGCGCCTTAGCAATTTCCTACTGTGGCAATCAGCCTACAGTGAATACTACTTCAGCGAAGTGCTGTGGCCCGACTTTAATACCGAAGAGGTTGAAAAGGCACTAAGGGTCTACAGCCAACGACAAAGACGCTTCGGCAGCCTATAAATAAAGACTATGCTCAAGCAAAGACTCGTCACGGCACTAATTCTCCTGCCTCTCCTAGTAGCTGCTATTTGGTTTGATGAGCCACTTCCCTGGCTGACTATATTTATCGCTATCTGGGGAGTGCTGGCCGTTCTTGAATTCTACCGGATGGTGGCCACCCCAAAGGTGCTGCCTCTCACCGGCTTCGGACTAATCTGGACACTTATGTTTGTTCTGAGCCCCCATTTTGATCACACCCTTCTCGCCCCTATACTACTTACCTCAGCCATAATACTACCCCTAATCTGGTTTGTGCTGCGGCCGAAGAATGAAGATGCATTTAGCAGCTGGGTATGGACAATAGCCGGCATTCTCTACGTGGGTTGGCTCTTAAGCCATTTTGTAGCCCTACGAGGCCTAGACTTTGGCCGAGAGTGGGTTCTTTTTGCCCTATTTACCACCTTCGCTTCCGACTCTACCGCCTTCTTCATCGGCCGAGCTTGGGGGCAGCACCATCTTGCCCCTCACGTTAGCCCGAGAAAAACCTGGGAAGGGGCAGTTGCCGGTGTCTTTGGTGCCATAATTGTTAGCCTACTTCTTAATGCTCTTTTCAACCTGCCTCTTAATTATGGACAGGCGATGCTCCTCGGCGCAGCAGTCAGTATTATTGGGCAATTTGGTGACCTAGTTGAGTCTTTATTTAAGCGCAACATGGGAGTGAAAGACTCAGGCAAGGGAGTGCCGGGATACGGCGGTTACCTTGACCGGATTGACAGCGTTGTCTTTGCCGGGATCGTGGTATACTATTATGTAATTTTATTTAGCGGTTAGGCTGACACGAAAATAATTGTGGTTCAAAACTGGGGCTTTGCACTGCGTTTACCAAGTCTAACCTTGATGTACTTCATTGCCCGAGCAGCCTAGAAAAATCACTCGCAATAGGCGGGCAACATCCCAGTTCTTTAATCTGCTTTGCCGTTATTTGCAACAAAAAGATATCATCCTTAAAATCTAATTACCTCATTAGCTTTATTGGCTTATCTCTAACATTCCAAAGTGGTAACTCACGTTTGGTTGTGTGATAATATATGATATGGGAAATGCCGTAAAACGTCTTGCTGTGCTGGGTTCAACCGGCTCTATCGGCCGGCAGACTCTTGAGATAGTCCGTGCCTTTTCCCAGAGGTTTCGTATCCTCGCTCTGACTGCCGGCGAGAACACCGGATTACTTGCACAGCAAATAAGTGAATTTAGACCAAGATTTGTCCACTATCAAGCAGGAAAAGCTGACACTATCAACGTGGACTGCCAGTTGTTGTCCCCAGAAGAAATGGCAGCTCACCCTGAGGTGGATACTGTTGTTGTTGCCACCCCAGGAAGCTCAGGACTTGCCCCAATGCTGGCTGCAATTAAGGCAGGCAAAGATGTTGCCCTAGCCAATAAGGAATCACTGATCATAGCCGGCCAGATTATTTTAAGAGAGGCAAAACAAAATGGCGCTAAAATTTTACCCATTGATAGCGAACATAGTGCTATCTGGCAGTGCCTAGAGGGTGAGACAAAGCCGCCGTCTCAGTTTATCCTAACTGCCTCCGGAGGTCCTTTCCTCCACTACTCACCAGCCCAGCTAGAAGCGGTTACTGCCGAGCAGGCACTAAAACACCCATCGTGGCGTATGGGAGAAAAAGTTACCATTGATTCGGCTACCCTAATGAATAAGGGGCTAGAGGTGATTGAAGCCCACTGGCTGTTCGATATGCCATATGATAAGATAAGAGTGCTAGTCCATCCCCAAAGCATTGTCCACTCTATAGTTGAATTTGCCGATGGCGGAGCCAAAGCCCAGTTAAGTTGTCCCGATATGCGCCTACCTATCCAGTATGCCCTGACTTACCCTGAGCGCCTGCCCAACCCGGAACTGCCTAGACTTGACTGGAACCTTATTGGCCATCTTGATTTTGAAGAACCCGACCTGAACAGATTCCCCTGTCTCAAACTGGCTATAGAGGCCGGCAGGAAAGGAGGAAGCTATCCAGCAGTGCTCTCAGCGGCTGATGAGGTAGCTGTTTCGCTTTTTCTATCTGGACACATTAAATTCACCGCTATTTCAAGACTAGTGGAGCAAGTGCTAGAGCAACACCAAGCCATAACCCAACCCACCCTAGAGGAAATTATGGCCACCGACGAGTGGGCCAGAGAGAAAGCTCAANANNTTGCTANNGGANATAATNCATGCTNACTGCCATATTATCCNCCATTGGTATNATTGTAGTTATTATNATTGCCCACGAACTGGGGCATTTTATTACTGCCAAAAGTNTCNGGAGTAAAAGTNGANGAGTTCGGGNTAGGNTTTCCTCCACGGCTACTCTCCATAAGGCNAGGAGAAACCCTATATTCANTAAANNCGATACCNNTGGGGGGCTTTGTCAAGTTNGCTGGNGAGCAAGACCCCAAGGTNGANCGNAGTTTAGCCAGNAAAGGGNTTGGCNCCAGNNTAATGGTNTTAAGTGCTGGCTCGCTAATGAATGCCCTACTNCCACTCNTTCTGTTCTCAATAGCCTTTATGGNTCCCCACNANGTGGTAATNGGGCANGTANTGGTTGAGGAAATAGCCGAAANTTCCCCTGCCGCCANGGCTNACATCAGNNCTGGAGATACCATCATCANNATAAATNANNAAGAGNTNAATAGTACGCTGGANTTAAGCCGCTATATCCAGCTAAATCTAGGCAAGGAAACTACCTTTCTGTTAAAGCACAGCGACTTGAGTCAGGAAGAAGTAAAGCTAATCCCCAGATGGCAGCCACCCCAAGGTGAGGGGGCAATTGGTGTTGCCGTAAGGACACTGGACCCAACCATAGTCAGCCAGAGCGAGCCTTTTTGGAGAGCAATCCCCATGGGAGCAATCCATACCATAGAAACACTGGTACTATTCAAGAATGGGATACTTAGCCTGCTTATCGGAGCAGTGCCGATGGAGGTAACAGGCCCGATAGGTATTGCTCAAATTGCTACCGAGGTAGCTAAGGCTGGAGTCAGCCCCTTACTAGAATTTGCTGCCTTTCTCAGTATAAACTTAGCTATATTGAATATCATTCCCCTGCCGGCCCTAGACGGTGGAAGAATGGCCTTTGTCCTTTTAGAATGGGCCCGCCGGGGTAAGCGCGTCCCGCCAAAGAAAGAGGGCCTAGTACATCTTGTTGGTCTCTTTATGCTGGTAGGCTTAATTCTGGTAATTACCTACCAGGATATTTTACGAATCATGAGCGGCGACAGCTTGATACCATAAATTTTATTCACTTTCTCAAATGAAAACCCGAATCACAAAACACTAATGACCAAACCCTTTTAGGGCCTGGGGTTTTGAAATTATTTAGTATTTTAATATTAGAATTTAGGATTTGGAGCGAAGTGACTATAGGATTTCACGAAAGAAGGAGTCGAGGTAGACAGCTAATTTTATGAATCCTACAAGAATAAGCAAACCCATTAAAATCGGCAATGTAACCGTTGGTGGCGGCGCCCCCATCGTGGTTCAGTCTATGACCAAGACTGATACTTGTGATGTTTCCTCAACCATCACCCAAATTAAGGAGCTTACTGACTATGGCTGTGAGATAATAAGAGTGGCTGTGCCTGATGCTGAAGCCGCCCATGCCCTNCCAGCCATAAAAAGAGGTATTGCCATACCATTAATTGCCGACATTCACTTTGACTACCGCCTAGCTTTAATGGCCATTTCGGCTGGTGTTGATGGACTACGCCTAAACCCAGGTAATATCGGCGAGCCGGAAAAAGTTAAAGCCGTAGCTCAAGCAGCTAAGGAAAGGAATATCCCCATCCGCATCGGCGTAAACGCCGGCAGCCTGCCCAAAACAACTAATCCAGAGTTAACAGTTACTCAACAAATGGTAGAAGCTGCCCTCAAGCAGATACGCCTGCTGGAAAGCCTTGACTTTGACCTGATTAAGGTCTCGCTTAAAGCATTTGATGTACCGACCACAATTGCTGCCTACCGAGATATTGCCCAGAAGATACCCTACCCCCTGCATATCGGCATTACCGAGGCCGGCACACCCCAAACCGGTATCATCCGTAGTGTCGCCGGTATAAGCCCTCTCCTCTATCTCGGCATTGGTGATACCATCAGGGTTTCGCTGACCGCCCACCCCAGAGAAGAGGTAGTTGCTGCCTATGAAATCTTAAAAAGCCTGAATTTGCGCCAGCGCGGCCCGATACTGGTCAGTTGTCCTTCTTGTGCAAGGACTGAGATTGATATTATAAAGCTTGCCGAGGCGGTTGAAGAGAAGCTAATAACGATGGACAAACCGCTAAGGGTGGCCGTTATGGGTTGTATCGTCAACGGCCCCGGTGAAGCCATGGATGCCGATATCGGCATTGCCTGCGGCAAAGGCAAAGCCGTCCTATTTAAGAAAGGTAAAAAACTTGGNGTGGTAGANGAAAAGGATTNTCTAGTGGCGCTGATGANGGAGGTGGAGAGGTTTTAGATATGGGAGATGNAACAAAAAANAACCTATATACTCGTGAAGATGTGCTTAGCCTGATAGAAGAAACCGGTGGTACAGCCGAAGATCTTGACCTTCCAAGAAGGGGTGGGTTATCTAATAAATCAATAAGCCTCTAGAGTAATACAATGACCAAGGAGTAAATAATGCATCTATCAAAGCTATTCGGTAAAACCCAGAGAGAGATTCCGGCTGAGGCGGATACCATAAGTCACCAGCTCTTAATAAGGGCCGGGATGATACATCAGTTAGCGGCTGGTGTCTANTCCTATCTGCCATTAGCCTTAAGGGTACTGAAAAAAATAGAGGCTATAATCCGTGATGAGATGGACAAAGCCGGCGGACAAGAACTATCTATGCCGGTTCTCCACCCTTTAGAGCTATGGCAGAAAACTAAGCGTGACGTAAGCTTTGGCAAAGGTCTTTTCACTGTCTCCGACCGCCGTGAGCGGACTTTGGTGCTGGGCCCAACCCACGAAGAGGTCATCACCGACCTCGTCAGCAGAAATACTCAGAGCTACCGCGATCTACCACTACTTTTATATCAAATCCAGACCAAATTCCGCGACGAACCAAGACCCAGAGGCGGGTTGATACGAGTCCGAGAGTTTACCATGAAAGACCTCTACAGCTTTGATGCCGATGAAGATGGACTTAACCAGAGCTACCAGAAGATGCTAAACGCCTACCAGAATATCTTCACTCGCTGTGGGCTATCTGCCATCCTTGTTGAAGCCGACAGCGGCGCCATTGGTGGGAAGGAGTCCCATGAGTTTATGGTCATCGCCAAAAGTGGTGAGGATGAAATTATATATTGTGATAGCTGTGGCTACGCCGCCAACGCGGAGAAGGCAGAAAGCATAAAAGTTAGAGTAGATGGCGAAGAGCCACAACCACTGAAAGAAGTGGCCACGCCGAGCAGGACCTCTATTGAGGAGGTAGCCAGTTTCTTCAAAGTGCCCCAGAGTCAAACCCTTAAAGCAGTATTTTATATTACTCAGGAAGAGGTGGTCTTCGTCGTTATCAGAGGCGACCTTGAGGTAAATGAGGTAAAGCTAAAAAATATTCTGCACTGCTCTGAACTGCGCCTAGCCACTGAAGCCGAGGTGATAGCAGCCGGTATTGTCGCCGGTTCAGCTTCACCAGTAGGTTTAAGCAACATTAAAGTTATCACTGATGATTCCATAACCACCGGCACTAATTTTATCGCCGGTGCCAATAAAGCTGATACTCATTTCAAAAATGTCAACTACCCAAGGGATTTTAGGGCTGACCTCATTGCAGATATAGCTCTGGCTTGTGCCGGAGAAGGCTGCCCCAGTTGCGGCGGTAAGTTACAAGCAAAGTACGGTATTGAGGTGGGGCATATCTTTAAATTAGGCACCTTTATCGGCGAAAAACTTGGGGCATATTACATAGATGCCAGTGGTATATCTCAACCCATTGTCATGGGGTGCTATGGCATCGGTCTAGGCAGACTTATGGCCGCCGCTATTGAGCATAGCCATGACGACAAAGGTATCATATGGCCGCCATCTATTGCCCCGTATCAAGTCTATCTCTGTCCCCTACACCTAGAGAACAGGGAGGTCAGGACAACAACCGAAAAGCTATATGTTGACCTTGAGGCACAAGAGTTAGAAGTGCTCTTTGATGACCGAACCGAATCTCCGGGGGTTAAGTTTAATGACGCTGACCTGCTGGGGATACCCATTCGAGTTACCATCAGTCCCCGCACACTAGAGAAAGGGAGCGCCGAGATAAAGTGGCGAAGCGAGAAAAAATCTCGACTGGTGCCGCTTAAGGAAACAGTTGACAGGCTCAAGGGACTAGCCCAATAGAGGGCGAGCCTTGGTTATCTAGTTACTTGGTACTTGCCAATTCTCAAGCTCTTAGACTAGCTCTAAGCTCACCTGAAAGCGTATTTAATATTTGCTGCTGGACTCGGTTAGCCTCTTCGTCAGTCAAAGTATGGGTCGGAGACTGGAAAGTGAGCCGATAGGCAAGAGACTTTTTGCCCGCTGGCACCTGCTCGCCGGTATAGACATCAAATAAGGTTACCTTCTCTACCAACGGAAATCCTTTAACAATATCCACTACCTGTTGGTGAGTAACTTCAACACCAACCACAAGTGCTATATCTCTAACTACCACTGGAAAGCGTTGTATCGGCTTAAAATACTTATGGCCAATAGTATGGGGCAGAAGCGCCGTCAGGTTAACTTCAAAGAGATAGACTGGCCCGGAAATCTCAAAAGCCTCAGCCACTTTGGGGTGTAACTCCCCAACAACCCCCACTTTATTACCGGCAACCACTATAGCCACCTGAGCGCCAGGGCGCAGACCCTCATCAGTGGCCTCCTCAAAGCTAGGGGTAACATCTAGCTGGGCAAGTAAGCTTTCCAGCAGGCCCTTGCCATCAAAGAAGTTAAATGGCTCACTTCCACCAGGCCATGACTTTTCAAGCCCGATACTACTTAAAAGACCGCATAATACTTCGGGCTCGCTGGGTAAATCGCTATTGCGAGCTATATACACCTTGCCTAACTCAAAAAGACTGATGGCTCCATCTTCGTGCCGCCTGTTGGCTACTAAGGCAGTCAGAAGGTTACCTCTAAGGCCGGTACGCAAATATTCCTGGTCAGTGGTCATCGGATTAGCCACACGGAGAGGCGCGGGATCAAGAGAACAAGGCTCTGTCAGGACCTTCTCCAGCATTTGCCGGCTGGTCAGTGAATAAGTAATTATCTCTTGAAAACCGTAACCAATAAGGATCTGGCCTATTTTCTTTTTAAGATCGAGACTAGGCTCAGAGTCTTGCCTAGGCAGTGGGCAGCTGAGCATGGTCATCGGAATTTTGTCATAGCCGACAGTGCGAGCCACCTCCTCTATGAGGTCAACCTCAAGGTGTATATCACTCCGCCAGTACGGAGCAATCACCTGGAATTCTGAAGCCGAAGAGGTCAGCTGACACTTAAAACCTAATGAGGTAAGCGTGGCTAATATCTGCTCCGTGCTGAACTCAACACCTAAGAGATGCTTTACCCGTTTGGTTGATAAAAGGATTGGTTCCGGCTCTTTTCTGCCCGGATAG
>NZEH01000032.1 GCA_002690375.1 Dehalococcoidales bacterium | reverse complement strand
CTCCCTTTTTATGCGCCACTTCTAGCTACCTCTTTCTTGCCTCGGCGGACTTTCTTCGGCGGCTCGTCTTGTGGCGCCTCTAGTTCGCTTATCTTCTCAATAGTTAGCCTGGTGTAGAGTTGACGATGTCCGGTCTTCTTGTGATAACGCACTTTTGACTTATATTTAAAGACTATTATTTTCTTGCTCTTGCCCTCTCCATTTGAGGTGGCAACTACCTTGGCGCCTTGGATAGTGGGCTTACCCACTATTAAGCGGTCACCATCGGCAATGAGTAGTACCCTCTTAAGCTCAACAATATCACCTTCAGCTACACTCAGACGCTCGACATCTATAGTCTGCCCTGGGCTTACTTTATACTGTTTGCCGCCAGTTTCAATAATAGCGTAAATCTTATTATCTCCTAAACCAGAACATTCTACCAATTGCTATGGTGATGTGTCAACTGCTCTTAAAGTGGAGCTATATTAACAAGCCTCATTAATTGATAGGTACTGCGATGTTAGTTATAATAAGTACATAACTATGATTCTGATTACCGGAGGCACCGGCTTTGTTGGTAGCCATCTTGTCCCCAAGCTGTTTGAGTCTGGCTATGAGGTTAGATGCTTGGTGCGCAATTGGGTAAAGGCTGAGACTCTGAAAGCCAGTAGTGTTGAGCTGGTGCTGGGGGATGTAACCAATCGGGAGAGCCTGGAACAGGCAATGGCTGGTGTAGAAACCGTCATCCATCTGGTGGCGGTAATTAGGGAAAGCCGGAGTGTTACCTTTAACGGGATTAACGTTGGGGGAACAAATAATGTGGTTCAGGCTGCCCTGAGCTCAGGCGTTAAACGGTTGATACATATCGGCGCTCTGGGGGCTAACTCCAACCCCAGATATCGCTATATCTACTCCAAATGGCAGGGGGAGGAGGCAGTGCGCTCAAGCAAGCTGGACTTTACTATTTTAGAACCCTCGGTTATGTTTGGCACCGGTTCTGGTCTTACCACCCGGCTGATAGGCTCTATAAAAATGTTTCCTTTCCTGGCCCCGATACCGGGCTCAGGGAAAACCCGTTTCCAGCCCATTTGGGTGGAAGATACAGTAAGTTGTGTACTTCAAGCGCTAAAGGGTGAAAAAAGCGGGCAGACTTGTGAGCTTGGTGGGCCGGAGCATCTTACCTATGAGCAGATACTGGATGCTGTTATTGATACACTGGGAGCAAAGTGTATCAAGGTTCATCTTCCATTGCCACTGATGCGCCTGGCAGTGATGGTTATGGAGAAGATTCTTAGCAGCCCGTCAGTAACATCGGGTGAACTAAAACAACTTGAGGTGGATAACGTTACCGACCTGAATGCGGTAGAGCGTCAGTTCGGCTTCAAACCGCTGGCATTAAGTCAGGGGCTGGGCTATCTTAAAGTCAGCTCAATAAAAAAGCATAGGTCATCTATGCCTTAAAGCCTCTGCCATAGCTCCTTTATCTTTCCCCTTAACTCATCTAGGTTGAGCTCGGTGTTTAAGACCACATCGGCGTGCTTAAGTCTTTCTTCTAAAGGTAGTTGGGAGCGGATGCGGGCTAAGGATTCTTTTCGGGATAGCCCCAACTGTTGCTTAAGCCGCTTAAGGACTGTAGTCTCGGAGGCAGTGGTGACCCAGACCTCATCTACCAGCTCTGTCCAGCCAGCTTCTACCAGTAGCGGGGCCTCAAGGATGGCCACACTGGCTCCCTGCCGCTGATACTCTAAAAGCTGGACCTTTACTGCCTTTTTAATCTCTGGGTGCATGAGCTGGCTTAAGAGATCAAGACGCCTGGGGTTTCCAAAAACGAGCCGGCCCAGTTTTTTGCGGTTAATCTCACCATTAGAGGTAAGAATTTGCTTGCCAAAGGCGGCTGCTAGCTGTTGCCATATCTTGGTGTTGGGCTTTAGAAGCTCATGCCCAACCTTATCGGCATCTATGACGGCTGCCCCAAGTTCAGCTAGAAACCGGGAAGCGGTGCTTTTGCCGCTACCGATACCACCGGTAAGACCAATAACCCTCATTACGCTAACCAGTCTATCCGCTGGTGGGTGGGTAGTCAAGAAATTAAGGAGCTAAATCAGGCAACAGCAGGTACTCCCCGTTCCTTTTTCATTTCTCTTATAGTGGCAAGTTGCCTTCGGTTTGCTTGGCTTGGAGAAAGGTCACCAAGTTTCTTAAGGTAAGATTTCAGAGATGGGCGTACAAGACTACGGGGCATTACTTGGTTCGCAATTAAAATTAGGCATGAAGTTTTGCGCTAAACCTGCCATAGTGTAAACTGAGTTATGCTTATTTTTACTCTGGTGAGTAATGATGGCAGTTGATTGGTTTGGCCTGGCGGTACTTGGTGCCGCCGCCCTCGGCATGGTCAACATTCTTGATAGCTATCTTATCTCCCGGCGAATGCCAAGCTTCAGGGCTTTTCTGCTGNTGATGGGCACCATCATGTTGGTCTATGGCTTGGTGGCACTCTATCTCTTTCCGTTGCCTGAAGGCGTTGGCACCCGGCCACTGGTGGCGGCGGTAATCTCGGCAGTCTTCCGAATGGCATCGGCGACTACCATGCTCTACACCTTAAGGACGGAGGAAGTGTCACGGGTGGTACCGGTGTTTCATGTCTACCCTGTCTTCGTAGCTATTATGGCGGTGCCTCTGATGGGAGAGGTGCTTGGTTACCTGCAGTGGGTGGCAATAGCTATTGTGGNCATCGGAGCGGTAATGGTCTCGGCTAAATGGAACCATGGTGGCATAGTTGCCTGGTTGAACAGGCCATTCTTCCTTCTTTTTGGCGCTGGTCTGATGATGGCGGTAGCCGATGTGGCTTCTAAATATGCTTTAAGAGATATTTCATTTTGGAATATGTACTGGGTTACCGCCCTCTGTTTGTCTGGCATTTTCCTACTTATTACACTGCGCCCTCAAGTTCTAAGAGAGCTGGGCAATATGAAACGGCGCAGCTCAAGTATGGGGCTACTGGTTTTAAATGAGACGCTGGCAGTAACCGGGCTTATACTTACATTCTGGGCAATGGCGAATGGGCCGGTGTCTCTAGTTTCCACTGTCACCGGTTCCCGCCCCATATTTGTCCTGGTCTTTGCTTTTATCCTTAGTCGGTTCTGGTCAGACCTTCTTTTTGAGGAGCAGTCGAGCAAGGGAACGATGGCGCTTCGGCTCATCGCTACTGCTATGATTGTTGGCGGGATAGCTATTATCTATCTGGCCTGAGGAAGAATCAAATCTTGGGGGGTGCCCAAGAGGGACGCTAGCCCCTCTTCTCTTCTTCTCTTCTCCCTCAGGGGAGAGGGGGATTAAGGGGGGTGAGGTAGATAATAAATCTCGACCCTACACTATAACTCAAGGTAGCCGAGTGCTATAATTAGGTCAAGAGGTTAATTGTGCATGAGGCAATGCTCTATGAGAANCTGGCTAACTCTAGAGTGCAGTGTGATATCTGCCAGTGGCGCTGCCGGATAGATCGGGGCAAGTTTGGCGTTTGCAAAATGTACCAGAATAGGGGTGGTCTTCTTTATAANCTGAACTATGCCCAGTCCTCATCGGTAGCTGTTGACCCCATTGAGAAGAAGCCGCTGTTTCATTTCTTCCCCNCTAGTCTCGTTTTCTCTCTCGGTAGCTGGGGCTGTAACTTTCACTGCCAGGACTGCCANAACTGGGAAATCGCCTGNCCTGAGACCAGTGAGCCGTGGCGCACTTCCAGGGAAATAAAGCCCCAAGAGGCGATAAGGTTAGCCCAAGAATACAATTGCCAGGGTATTGCCTGGACCTATAACGAGCCTACTATGTGGTTTGAATATACACTTGACTCAGCCAAACTAGCCAAGAAGAATAACCTCTATACCGTCTATGTGACCAATGGTCATATGACCCCCGAGGCGCTGGATANTATCGGTCCTTACTTAGATGCCTTGCGGGTAGACGTTAAGGGTTTTAATGACGCTTTTTACCGAAAGTTGGCCAAGGTAAGCCACTGGCGAGGGATTCTTGAGGTTGCCAAGCGGGCTAAAAATAAGTGGCAGATGCATGTTGAGGTTATTACCAACATAATGCCAACCTTAAATGATGATGAGAAGCAACTTTGGGGCATTGCCAACTGGATACGAGCTGAACTGGGGGAGATGACACCATGGCATGTAACTCGGTTTTACCCTCACCATTATATGTCAGATTTGTCGCCAACCCCGGTAGCCACTCTGGAGCATGCGGCTCTAATTGGTAAGAGAGCCGGGCTTAAGTTTGTCTATATTGGTAATCTTAGTGGGCATAAGGGTGAGAACACCGTTTGCTACTCCTGCGGCAATCTTATTGTTGAGCGATTTGGCTACCAAACCAAGACAGACGGCCTTAACGGTTCAAAGTGTAAATCCTGCGGAGCAGAGCTTAATTTCAGGCTACTTGTGGGGGGAGGTCGTCATGATTAGGAATCCAGTGGTGTCAGGTAAGTTCTATCCAGAATCACCGTCCAAGTTAAAAAAGATGATTTNGGGGATGGTTGATGAGACAATCGCCAAAGAGGAAGTAATAGGTCTGGTTTCTCCTCATGCCGGCTATGTCTATTCCGGCTCGGTAGCCAGTGCCACCATAGCCAAAGTTAAACCCAAAGATACCTTTATCATTTTGGGGCCCAACCATACTGGTCGTGGTAAACCTTTCAGCATTATGACCGAGGGCATATGGCAAACACCACTGGGTGAGGTGGCCATTGACTCACGACTGGCTAAGCAGATTTTAGATGGCTCCGCTTACCTTGAAGAGGACTACGGCGCTCACGAGTATGAACACTCCATTGAGGTTCAACTGCCGTTGCTCCAGTATTTTAAGAAAGATTTCAAACTGGTGCCCATTGTGCTTGCTCATGCCACCGGTGGCATCTATAAGGAAATCGGTAGTGCCATAGCCAAGGCTATTAAGGACTCAAGCAGAGAAGCCATCATAATCGCCTCAAGTGACATGACACACTATGAGTCACACGAATCTGCCCAGAAGAAGGATAAATCTGCTATAGCGGCCATACTGGCCCTGAATGAAGATGAACTGCTTAAGAGGGTTGAGGAATTAAGGATATCAATGTGTGGCTACGCCCCGGTAGCTATCCTTATCTCAGCGGCTAAGGAGTTAGGAGCAGATGTGGCAGAACTAATAAACTACCAGACTAGTGGTGATGCCACCGGCGATTATTCCAGTGTGGTCGGCTACGCCGGCATAATAATAAAAGGGGCAGAAATGTCCCCACTGGCGAGATTAGCCAAGAAAGCAGTTGAGACCTATGTCAGGGAAGGCAGTATCCTTGAGCTACCGGATGAGTTTACTCCCGAGATGAAAGAGACAGCCGGTGTCTTCGCTTCCATTCATAAGTTTGGTGAGTTGCGGGGCTGTATCGGCACCTTTGAGCCGGCCGAGAAGAATGTTGCTGAGGAAGTTATTGCCAATGCTGTTAGATCAGCCACCAGAGACCCCCGCTTCCCGCCAGTTGCCCCCAATGAGCTTAAAGACTTGAGCTATAGCGTAGATGTGCTGACCAAGCCTGGGCCGGTAGCCAGTAAAGACCAGCTAGACCCCAAGAAGTATGGGCTTATAGTGGAGTGTGGCTCAAGACGGGGACTTTTGCTGCCTGACCTTGAGGGGGTGGAGAGTGTTGACCATCAGATTAGCATCTGCTGCCGTAAGGCGGGTATTTCGCCCGATGAGCCGATCAAGCTATACTGCTTTCAGGTGAGGAGGTATAAGTAAAAGGCATGCCTGGTAAATGGGAGTTAGAGAGGTGCGGAGCCACTCTCTAATGACCTCCCTCCTCTTTTGAAGAAGAGAGGTTCACCTTGAAGGGGATACAGGGGGTGAGTTTAGGAGTATTTATGGGGATGTTTCAGCACCAGTTTGAGAAAGATAGATTAAAGGAGGCGCCGCTGGCGGCGCGGATGAGACCGTCCACTTTTGATGAATTCGTCGGCCAGGAGCACCTGGTTGGTAAAGGTCATGTCTTAAGGAAGTCGATAGAGTCGGGACAGCTGCCATCAATCATTCTGTGGGGACCGCCGGGCAGTGGTAAGACCACTCTGGCTTATATTATCGCCGGTGTTACTGATTCCCACTTCAGCTCGATAAGCGCCGTCAGTGCCGGTGTCGCCGACCTCAGGCGGATAATAGAGGAAGCCAAAGAGCGACGCAAGATGAACCAGCAGAAGACCATCCTTTTTATAGACGAGATTCATCGCTTCAATAAAGCCCAGCAGGACGCGGTTTTACCCTGCGTTGAGGATGGCACGATTACCCTTATCGGGGCGACTACCGAGAATCCCTCCTTTGAGGTCATTTCGTCTCTTCTCTCCCGCTGTCGTGTTCTCACCTTAAAACCACTTACCAGTGATGAAATCAGTGGCATAGTCTTAAGAGCGCTAAAGGATAGAGGGCGTGGTCTTGGTGACTTAGGCGTAGAGCTGGTTGACGATGCTTTAGCCTACCTCATCACCATGTCAAACAGTGATGCCCGGGTAGCCCTAAACACCCTGGAAACAGCCGCCTTGACGACACCGCCCGATGCTAAAGGAAAGCGACTTATAACACTGGCTACTGTTGAGGATGTTATCCAGCACCGGGCTTTAGCCTATGATAAAGATGGAGAGCAGCACTACGATATTATCTCAGCCCTTCATAAGTCAATGCGAGGTTCAGACCCGGACGCCGCTTTATACTGGCTGGCGAGGATGCTGGAGGCGGGGGAGGAGCCACTTTACATTGCCCGCCGCCTAGTCCGTTTTGCCTCTGAGGATGTTGGTATGGCTGATCCGCAGGCATTGGTGGTAGCTATGTCCGCTCAGCAAGCGGTCCACTTTATCGGTTTGCCCGAGGGTAACCTGGCTCTGGCTGAGGCGGTTGTCTATTTGGCAACAGCGCCTAAAAGCAACTCCTTGTATCAAGCATACTCTCGGGTTCAGGCGGAGGTTAGTAAGGGTGTTAGTGCGCCAGTACCGCTTCACTTACGCAATTCGGTGACGCCGCTCTTAAAGGGTATGGGTTATGGCAAAGGCTATAAATATGCTCATGACCACCCCGGCCACTTTATTAAACAACAGAACTTACCCGATTCTCTTCAGGGCAAGTGCTACTATACCCCCAGTGACCAAGGGTACGAGAAAGAGGTTTGGGCACGGCTCAAAGCGTGGTGGCAGGAGAGGTAGGAGAAAATAAAACTGAAAAGCGGGGGGCTTTCTGTTTGTCATTAAAGCGGATAAGCCACGGAAGCGCCTTGACACCCTGTTCTGCCAAGGTTTATACTAAAGTTAAGAGGCTATGTTTTTCGCCAAAAATATCAGGCTTATGGTAAAGGTGTTTTGAGTCTGGTCTGCACGGATTAATAAACTCAAAGAAGGAGGTGGGGAATGCCTGTTTTTGTTGGCTTGGGAAAGTTGACCGAGCAGGGGCTTAAGAATCTGGAAGAAATGGGCCCTCGTCATAAGCGAGCCGTTGAGCGTGCTGAAGGGCGTGGTGTTAAGATTGTGGGTAGTTATGCCCTTCTCGGGCAGTATGATTTTCTGGTCATTCTTGAGGCTCCTGATGCCAAAACGGCCGTTCATGTTTTGACTAAGGAAGCCGCGGGTGGCAATGTCCGCTATCAGACAATGGAAGCCTTGTCAATGAGTGAATTTGCTAATCTTGTCTAAGGCTAAAGTCGGCGCGGGGTGGAGCAGTGGTAGCTCGTTGGGCTCATAACCCAAAGGTCGTTGGTTCGAATCCAACCCCCGCTACCAAGATTACAAGGAAAAGTGTTTTTACGACCTCTGGGCACTTTTAGGATGACTATGAGAACGCGTGAAATCAATTTCTAGCCACTCTAGGAGGTTTGACAGGGAAAACACTGTATTAACTTTTTCGCGCCCTATTTTTTCATATTGTTGCCTCTCAGCCGTATGGTTCTCGGAGCGGATTAAGCTTTCAGCTCTGCCATCTAAAAAGCCGTCTCCACCAAGGGCGTTTGTCTGCTTCCAGGAGCTTAACTTGATTCTCTAGGGTTCGTATTCTTTCCCGGGCTATACCAAGCTGCCCCGCCAGTTGCAGGTTGGTTTCGTGTAACTCTTTAGTTGTTTGCTGGAGCTCTCTAATAATGGGTAGGGCTGGGGTAGTGTCTAGGGCAGGGGTTGTGTCCAGGGGTTGTTCTTGTATATTTGGTGTGGGGAATTCAGTTATGCGGTATTCCTCGCCGAATTTGCCGGGAACAAGCGTAGAAGTGATTTC
>NZEH01000031.1 GCA_002690375.1 Dehalococcoidales bacterium | reverse complement strand
TTGATATCAAAGTTACCTCAGGTCCGGCAATAGAGCGCAGCGGAGACCTAGCGGCTATCCTTACTAACCTGCGTAGCCAAGATATTCTATTCATTGATGAAATCCACCGCTTGAGTCGGGCGGTGGAGGAGATACTGTACCCGGCTATGGAAGAGAGGGCTCTGGACATTATCATTGGCAAAGGACCTGGTGCCAAGAGTCTGCGATTGAACCTGCCTGCTTGTACTCTGATTGGGGCTACCACTCGCTTCGCTCTTCTTAGTCCACCCCTCCGAGACCGGTTCGGTGCTGTCTATCGCTTCAATTTCTATGATCAAGCATCAATTGAAGCCATTCTCCTGCGCTCGGCTTCCATTCTTGGGGTGGAGGCTGAAGCCGCAGGGCTTAGGGAGATTGCCTGTCGGGCTAGGGGTACACCTAGAGTGGCTAACCGACTGCTCAAGCGAGTCAGGGACTATGCTCAGGTGAAGGCAGACGGTGTAGCTACCCAACCTGTGGCCGTTGAGGCGTTATCCCAGCTTGAGGTTGACACTATTGGGCTGGATGAGGTAGACCATAAACTACTCCATACTATCATTGATAAGTTCAGTGGTGGCCCGGTGGGATTGGAGACTATTGCTGCCTCTATCAGTGAGGAGACAGATACTATTATGGATGTCTATGAGCCCTATCTACTGCAGCTAGGTTTTCTGGAACGGACACCTCGTGGGCGATTAGTTACTCAACTAGCTTATCAGCACTTTGGTCTGACTGGTAGCAAAGAAAAACCACCTCAGCCGACCCTGTGGTAAAGAGTTATTTATCTACCTTGCCCCCTATACATCATCTTCCCTATCATTGCGGTCTCTTCGTTTTATGCCATTCTGAATGAAAGACGAACATCTGTTACGCAAGGGGAAGCGCGGGCCTTGATAAATAGCTTGTGATAGAGCTAAGATTGTAAAGTGAAATCTGTTCTAATCCACTGCTGCTGCGCCCACTGCACTGCCTATACCATTGACTACTGGCGAGGACAGGGGTTTAAAACAAATGCCCTGTGGTATAACTCCAATATTCACCCCTATACTGAGTACCAGTACCGCTTGGAAGCGATGCGCTCTTTGGCTGAGCGGATGGATTTTCCATTGATTATAGCTGAGGGTTATGACATGGTAGACTACTTCCGCCAGGTAACGGGGCATGAAGCCGAGCGCTGCCGGTATTGCTTTCGGCTTCGTCTTAAAAAGGCGGCTGAAATTGCTCTAAAGTGCGACTTTAGCTCTTTTACCACCAGCTTACTTATCAGTCCTCACCAGGAGCATGACCTCTTGCGGGAAATTGGTAACGAACTGGCTGAAGAAATCGGCATAGCCTTCCTGTATGTTGACATCAGGAAGCGTTACTCGGATAGTCGCCATATGACCAAGCCGCTTGGCCTTTACCGCCAGCAGTACTGTGGCTGTGTTTATAGTGAGTGGGAGCGCCATACTGGCGTGAAGATAGAATGACAGGGTGGACTTATACAACTAACCCCTTACTATAAATTGCCAGTTTCTAGGCAGAGGCTTAAATAAAGAGAGAGCCTCGTCTTGAGGCTCTCTAGCTTGTAACTATTATATCTAATGGTAAATCAATTAACCGCTCTAAGTAACATTGGACAGAATATTCCTCGGTGAGAAGGCTCTATCCCAACTATCAAGGAGAGATTTATCCTTCTTTCTTGGAGTCGTCTCCTAGATTCAGCTCTTTCCCAGCGCCTTTACCGCCTTTGGGCGGGTGCTTATGGGGCAGATATGGCTTTACTATCTTCATTGCTTCCGGCCTTTGTTCCATCCACTCCTTAATTTCAATGGCCTCCCCTTCGGTAATAAGCCCTTTCTCAACGGCTCCATTAAGCACTTTATCAATTTCATCCTGCCTCATCTCCTGGCGTGCCTGCTTGGAGGCGCCCTCTAAATCATCCTGAGGGATACCTAAAATCTGGGCAACCCTGCCCACAAGATCTAGACCATCTGTCTCTGGTGGTGCTGCCGGCTCATCCTGTGCTATCACCACTGCTGTGGCACCTGCCGTTAGTAGGAGGGCTGTTGTCAGTGCTAAAATGAGTAACTTTGCTTTTTTGGACATTGCTTTTATCCTCTCCAATTTATAAAGTTTGGGCAGTGTGTCAATTTAAAAACTAGCCTGTCGATAAGTAATGGTGTGGACACACCTTCATCATACCATGAATGTACAATAGCAGATAAATTTTGTCAATTTATTTTAGGAAAGTATAAATTGATAAGCAGACTTATTCCCTTTCGCTTGACTGGTTGACATTTGAGATGATGGAAGTAGGTGACCTACTCTTTATATTTCTTGTGATAAAGTATACGGTGTTGAAAATGAAATATGCTACAATTAAAAAGTAACGAGTCCAAGATTAGACCATCTTCAAGGGGGTGGAAACTTGTCCTACTGTGTGCGTTTGATGCGTCAGGAAGATGTTATGCAGGTCACTGCTATTGATAGAGGATCTTTTCCTGCTATGTTACCTCAAACCAACTATCAGCATGAACTTAAAAACCAGCTAGCCCATTATATTGTAGTCTATGATGATAAGAAGANGATACCTGACGAAGTAGGAGTGGCTTGGGAGAAAACCGAACAGTCATTAGGGCTTATCTCAAAGTTTATCTTTAGAAATAAGGTGGATCCACTATCAAGTAAGCAGTATGTTGTTGGCTTTGCTGGCTTCTGGATTATGGCTGGTGAAGCCCATATCATCAATTTTGCCGTGCAGCAGTTCTACCGCCGAAAGGGGATAGGGGAGCTACTTCTTATATCTCTTATAGACCTGGCGATAGAGTTGAAATCACTTCTTATCACTTTGGAAGTGCGTGCTTCCAATACCGCTGCCTTAAGTCTCTATGGCAAATGTGGTTTTAGCAAAACAGGGCTACGCCGTGGCTACTATTCAGATGACAAAGAGGATGCCGTGATAATGACCGTGGAAAATATAGATTCAGCTTCTTCTCGAGCACACTTAAGCCGCCTAAAGCAGGCTCATTCTAGAAAATGGGGCGTAGCCATCTATCAGATCGTCCGATAACAGATCAGAATACTTGACAGTAAGTACTATAATAACAAGGCAAAGTGTTGGGGTGGGGAGCGATATGATAGTTTGCCGCTGGTGTCGGACTGCTCTTGGGCATACTACTTCCTCGGCCCGCCGAGAGAATGCTCATTATCATCCTCGTCTTTGGCATTGGAATGTTCATAGGGAAGAATGGCTCTCGTTATTTCTTCATATACCCCACTCAGCAACTGCTTACGCTGGGTCGTCTGACCCAAGACACGTGGTCAATTCCTTTCATTTGCCAATTGCTGCTCATTACTGGGGTCTTCTTTGGTTTGGCAATGGCTCTCTGGTGATGGCGAATGCGAGTTACTCGTTAAACGGTGCTATAACTCATGTTGGCGATTTGTTATTAATACTTTTATTTCTCTGGGGACTCTTCTGAGGCCAATTTCCCTCCGGTTGCCCAGTTGTGCTTGGGGTTATCCTTGATGATGATATGGACTTCTTGTGGGGGAATGCCCATATTTGTTATCACTGATGTTATGCCTTCCACCAGCTGTTTTTTCTGCTCGATGGTCTTTCCTGCCCATGCTTCTACGATAACTACTGGCATAACAACCTCCTTTATGATAGCAATAGCTTGTTAGACTACTTTTTTCATATCTTACCCACAGTAAACACGGGTGCCACCGCTAACCTTAGTCATACCACTTCATTGCCACAAGCATTGCACCTATACTTCACACTGGCCGCTTTAACAGCTATTTTGGGTATCTCATCATGTCTTATTATTCAGGTCTATACCATGTGCTTCATCGTAGAGTTTATGGAGCGGTCGTCTGAGCTTAGCTTTTAAGGCTTCTATTTCCATAAGTTTGTCAAATTCATCTTGGCTCAAAGAGTCACAGCCCTTGATCTGGTTATCCTCAAGTTTAATAGAAAATAGGCCTCTGCATTTCCAGCACTTATAAGGTCCCTGGTAGCTTGGCTCAATCAGGGAGAGACTGCTTTCAGCATCGCACTTGGGGCATTTGATTTTGACTATCATAGGTTGGCCTCCACTGGTTTACGGTTATCATCCTAAAACATCGGTACGTGAAAAGAACAGGTTGGCTATCAGTCCGGCTATTATCGGAAAGATAAAAGTGCAGGCAAGACGAATAGTGGTGAATTTCCAGCCCATTAAGCCTACTTCCATTGGCAACCGGCTAACTGCCAGCACCGACCATCCGGTCAAAAAGGCCACCATGGTGCCGATACTTGCCCCGGCACGCAGCAGCCCGGCGGCAATAGGCAAACTAATAAAGGGACCACCCGGTGTAAGACCGCCCATGGCAGAACCAATTAGGATACCTCGGAGGCCAGATTCAGCGCCTACCCACTTGGATATCATTTCAGTTGGGATAAGAAGCGGAGTTATACCAGCCACAATGAAGGCAAAGATTAGCAAAGGGGTAATCTGTAGTAGTAGATTCCCGGCTGACTTCAGCCCTAGAATGTGCTCTCCAGCACCTCTCTGGTAGGCAATAACAAGAAGGGCAATGGCAATAACGCCCATTACTATAGTTGGGATAAGCATTTTCGGTAACCCCCTCTTGTTACTCATCTTATTTCTCCATTTGTTGTTCCAACCCATAATGAGTGTCTTTGGTAATGTTACCAATCCAGTTGTAATTAGGCAAATCAGCTATCTTAAGTACTCTTTTTCACCAGTAGGCAGATGTTTCTAGAAAAAGCTTTAAGCGGGAAATGGTAGGAGCTTTCGGGAAAGGATTTAAGCACCTGAAAACCAGCCTCTTTCACCAGCTTTTCCAGCTCGCCATAGGAAAACAGGTAGTAATAGCGATACAGCGTCTTGCTCTTCTGTCGCCAGGGTATAGCTATATCCTTTGGTTTAAACCAGAACTTGGGTTGATTGCGGTTCCACACGGTGATGAAGGCTTCGCCCCTGGGCTTTAGTACCCGCTTTAATTCACCCAGCGCCTTTTGCCTTTCTGCCTTACCCTTGATATGGTGGTAGGTGGCTACGGATATTGCCCAGTCAAAGGTCTCATCGGGGTAGGGTAGATGTCTGACATCAGCTACTTTTAACTTTACCTCAAGATTGAATTTCAGAGCGTATTTTTTGGCGTATTTTATCATCTCGGGCGAAAAATCCACGCCATATAGTTCAAAGTTGTGCTTAAATGGTAAAAAATCGGCACCGTGGGCGCAGCCCGGGTTAAGCAGCTTACCCTTCTGCCAGCGCTTTGCTAGTACCTCAAGTTCTTTAGTAAAGATAGACCAATGCCTGAAGTTGTACCAGCTCGGTGCTATCTGGTCAAATATATCTCTGATCACCGTAGCCCCTTTATTCCCTCTCGAGAGTGGGGGGGGGTGGGAAGAAGAAGTTACCATAAAGCTAGGTTAGAATCTACTCCCTCTGAGGTTCTTATTAGGTAACCCTTCCCCTTTGCCCCCATCTATTCTAAAGGGAGGGGGAAGAGTTTATACAAGAGAGGCTTTTTGCCTCACAAAAACCTTGTTTTTATGGAGACCCCATATTCATTTCTCTTTGACGCTCCTTTGGCACTTACCCCTTCAAAGGAGAGGGGCAAGAGTTTTTCGAAGAGGGGCTTTGCTCCTCTTGGACACCAGATTATTAAAAGAAATTTTAAATTGTTGCTAGAAGGTGAGCGGCATTATTTTGAAACTCTTTAAGTATTATACTTTAATTATAAGAAGGGGGTGAAGTATAATTTATACAACTAAGACTGCTAGATGGTTAATAATCTTCTGGGATTTATACTATGAGAAAATTTGCAAGGACAATATCAGGCGTTACCCCGGTAGCGGTAATGACCCAGCCGATGAAGTGTCCGGGGCAGTGTATCTATTGTCCCACCTATGTAGAGACACCTCAAAGCTATACACCGGAGTCGCCGGTGGTACTTAGGGCTATAAAGTGCAGCTTTGATGCCCGAAAGCAGATTGAACTCAGGTTAAAAGTTTTAACCCAAATGGGGCATCCGACGGATAAGATTGAACTGATAGTAATGGGCGGTACCTTCTTAGCTTCCCCTAAGGATTATCAACATCACTTTATTAAATACTGTTTTGACGCCCTAAATGGCAGGGAGTCAGCTACACTGGAAGAGGCAAAGCAACTTAATGAAACAGCTAATCATCGCTGTGTCGGGCTGTGCTTAGAGACCAGACCTGATTGGTGTGGTCAGGAGGAGATAGAGCGGATGCTTAGTTTTGGTACCACCAGAGTAGAACTCGGTGTTCAGACCCTAGATGACAGAATCTATAAGNTGGTNANAAGAGGGCATANGGTNGCNGANGTNGTTAAGGCTACTANGCTACTTANGGAACATGGCTTTAAGGTGCATTACCATTGGATGCCNGGNNTGCCTGGNGCAACTCCAGAAGNGGACTTNGCGCTATCANNAAGGCTATTTAGNGATGCCCAATTTANGCCNGATGGCNTAAAGCTNTATCCCACCATGGTAGTAGCCGGCACCGAGCTAGAGCGGTGGTATCAGCAAGGATGCTACCTGCCATATGAGAATGAGACCATGACTAACCTGATTGCCAGTATCAAGGCTATTATACCCAAGTATCTCAGGGTCTCAAGGGTGCTTCGTGATATCCCGGCGAAGTTTATTGTCGCTGGTCTAAAAGACTCGCTGCGGGACATAGTTAAACAGCTAATGGAGCAACAGGTAACTCAGTGTCGCTGCATCCGCTGCCGGGAGTATGGTCACCGGGTACGGAATGGCTGGAAAATCGGCCAGCCGCGACTGGTAAGAGCCGATTATGAGGCTTCTGGCGGTAGGGAGGTTTTCTTGTCTTTTGAAGACACGGGGGAAACACTGTTTGGCCTTCTACGGATGAGAATCCAGGCTCGGCCGATAGCTGGACTAGGGCTGAAGACTGGAGGAGCTCTAGCCCTGATAAGAGAATTACATGTCTATGGTCCTGAGGTTCCTTTGGGTAAGCGAAAGCCGGTGGCGGCTCAGCACAGGGGTTTAGGCAGGGCACTGCTACTTGAGGGGGAGCGGATAGCTGGTGAAGAGTTTGGGGTATCACTGATAGCCGTTTTGAGTGGTGTTGGCGCCAGGGAGTATTACCGTTCTGGTTTCGGCTACGTTTTAGAGGGAAACTATATGGTTAAGGAATTATAACTATATTTTGGTGATTAATCTTCGTTCCTTTGGAGTTGCTCCAGCCTGGTATCATCAAGGCCAAAGTGATGGGCAATCTCATGTCTTATTACCATTTGTATTTCGGTAGTAATCTCGACATCATAGCTACATTCAGCCTCGACTGGCTTCTGAAATATAGTTATTTTATCCGGTGGCACCAGCCCATAGTGGCTGCTTCGCTTGGTTAAAGGTACGCCTTCGTAAAGACCGAGTAGAGTTTGACCACGCCCTAGCCCTGCCTCAGCCAGTTGACCTTGGGTTGGCCAATTCTCAACCACCACATCAATATTTTCTAGCTTGGTGGAAAATTCATCAGGCAAACTATCAATCGCCCTTACCACCAGCCACTCAAATCTTTGCCTATCCACAGTCAATCCTTTTTACTCCTATTCCACAGCCTAATATAAAACTCCGTTTCTCTTTGAAAAACGAGCCTAGTCTGGCTGCGGCTGGGCTCGTTAAGAAATGATTTTCCTTCTAGGAGCAGGTTATAGAGGTATCGCTCACTTTGTAGGGGCCTGTGCCCGAGTTACCATCCGTCAGCCACTCATGTACTAAAGCAAAGCCGTATAGGTCACAAGATGAAGGCCCACCACCCTCGTAGCCCACAGCCCTATACGGCTATTTGCTCTCTGCTTGGCTCCAGTTCTGCATTATTTCCTTGATACGCTGGGCAAGTTTGGGGTTTGAGCGCAGGCGCTCAATAAAGAGGGGACAGCCTTCCAACAGCGAGTTTTGAGCCGCAGTGGCCATGCTAGAGATGAGGTTTTGAATGCCGAGGTCAGCCTGCTGTGGAATATCCACTCCTGGGGCTGATGAGGCTAGCTGTCGACGGATATCCTCGGCAGTGAACCTCATCGGCATTACGCAGGATTTATACCAAGGACACTCCTTGCACTGGACTATGCCATAGGCTTCATTTAGAATATCACTCATAACTTAGCCTCCTATCTGCATCATCAATTTAAAGAACGCTACTAGTAGGTTATTTAAAAACATATATTTTAGGTGGCAATTATTCTATAATATACCTTGTTAAGGTATCAGCATCGACTATATCACCAAAGGCAAAACTATGAGACCATTAAGCTATAGTCAGATTTCATTATATCAGTCCTGCCCCTTGTGCTACAAGCTGCAATATATTGACGGACTTAAGCCGAAGGATAAGTGGTATTTTAGCTTTGGTTCTACCCTGCACCATTGTGCCGAGTATTTTTTTGGGGTACGTGTGCCGTCACCACCGCTGCTTGATGAATTATTTAAGTATTATGAAAAGGTGTGGCTTTCGCATGGGTATCAGTCCGCTGAAGAGGAAGCAAAGTACAGAGCCTATGGCTGGCAGATACTGTCTAAATTCTGGGAGATGCATAGTATCGATTTCAGATTGCCGGTGGCGGTAGAGTGGATGTTTTATATTGATATCGATGGGGTAAAGCTCCGAGGGTTTATTGATAGGATAGATAAACTGGATAGTGGGGGGCTTTCCATAGTTGACTATAAGACAAGTCAAAAACCATTTACCAGGGACTATCTGGAGGATGACCTTCAGCTAACACTCTACCAACTGGCGGTTCAAAAGAAGTTGTGTTCTCCTGTGGAAAAGCTCACCCTGTATCACTTAAGGTCCAATACCCCTTACAGTTGTGCCGCTAGAGATAAGACTCAACTTGAAGCCGCCAGTCGTTTGGTGCTGGAGGTAGCCGAAAAGATTACTCAAAACAGCTTTCCGGCGGTTGAAAACCAGTATTGTCCCTGTGACTTTCCTGAGCATTGCCCGTACTACAGGCATCAGTAGGCTGAGATTGCAGCTGAACTAAAAGAATCTGATGAGACAGGGAGGATGGTAATAGATGATGCTGTTGAGCGATGTGGCTTACTTCAAAACCAGATAAAAGAACTCGAGTTTCGGCTTGAGGAAATAAGGCAGGTAGTTATTGATTTCTGCCAAGCTCAAGGGTTAAATCTGGTTTATGGGAAGGAACATACTATTACTTATCGGACGATGGAGAAGACTGCTTTTGATGAAGAGGAGGTCAGAGCATTGCTTCAGCCTGAGGGGCTATGGCTAGAGGTACTTAAGCTTGACCCATCTCGACTGAAACAGCTTATTAGTGAGGAGAAGCTTGGCAAGGGTATTGGGAAGAAACTGGAAGAGCTAAGACGGGTTATCTCTTCGTATCCCCAGTTGTGGGTAAAAAACTTACTCATGAAGAGTAGGTTCTCTTCCGGCAAGGTTGTTTATCTGATGATATAACTTTACCATATATGATTTGACAAAGATTGAGTAAAAATGTAGTCTATTAGAAGACAACTGAATAGGCTGCCTAGAGGGGTCTGAAAATACTTCAGGCTTAACTGGAGGGTAAGTCGGTGAAAATCCGACGCAGTACCGCCTACTGTGACTGGTGTTAAAAACCAGAAGCCAGGACGCCAGGTCTCTATGGTGTAAGGTCTCCGCGGGAGAGGAGGTGCAGCATTGCTGGTAAGGTGTGAGGACGTTCCCTTGTCCCTAGGATGAGGGAACTTTTTTTGACTAAAAAATATTTATGGACTAGGAGATAAAAGTTGCAGAAATTAACTGCTATGAGTGTCTTTGACAGCGGTATGAAAAGAAAACTACAGTGTCTGAGCACCAGATTGCTGGTACTCTCTTTAATACTGGTAATACTGGTAAGCCCGTTAACGGGCTGCGCAATAACTTTTAAAGAGACAACACCGCCATCTGGAGAAGAGACAGCGTTTCCGGTGATAGTAAATGATGACTTGGGTCGGGTGGTTATGATACCAGAGAAGCCGGTAAAAATCGTTTCGCTTGCCCCGAATAATACCGAGATGCTGTTTGCTTTAGGCTTGGCTGAGCGGGTGGTGGCAGTATCGGATTTTTCTGATTACCCACCAGAGGCTAAGGAGAAACCCAGTATAGGTGTTTATCCAGCACCGAATATGGAGCAACTGATTGATCTTTCCCCAGACTTGATATTAGCTGCTGAAATCCAAACAGAGGATATCATTTTGCAGCTTGAGGAGAGGGGATTTACTGTTTTTGTTTTGGCACCCGAAACCCTTGAAGAAGTATTGGAGTCTATTACCTTGGTGGGAGAGATTACAGGAGTGGAAGAGGAGGCTTTTAGGTTAGTAGCAGATATGCGCAGTAGGATTAAGGCGGTAACTGATAAGACAGATAGCCTACCTCAGAGTCAAAGACCAAGGGTTTTTTACATCGTTTGGCATGATCCTTTGATGACAGCTGGTTCCGGAACTTTCCAGAATGAACTGATTAGAAAGGCGGGTGGTATCAATGTTGCCCGAGACCTCATCGGGTGGGCGACTATCAGTTTAGAGGTGGTCATTCAGGCGAACCCCGAAGTGATGATTGCCAGCTTCAGTTATGTCACCGGTGAGGACTTGAGTTTTCAGGTTATCAAAGAGGAGTCGAGGTTGGGTAGTACAGATGCCCGCCAAAATGGCCGAGTATATGGGATAGACGAAAGCGTGATTAGCCGCCCCGGACCACGGATTGTAGAGGCACTGGAACTACTGGCTCAGATGATCCATCCGGAGATCTTCCATCCCATTGAATAGAAAGCCTTAGGAAGTTAAGGCTTGGGTCTTTAAAGCTTTTTGGATTTGTTGAGCATGCCATCAGAACAAACTAAACTATCTTTTGCCAACAGGCCTGTACCAGTTATACCTTATTACCCTTACTGGCGTGGTCGCATTTATGCCATGTTGGGGCTTTTAATCCTCTTGGCAGTAGTGGTAGTACTGGCTACTGCTATTGGTAGCGTTGACATTCCATTCCTTGCTACAGCTAGAATTATGATTGATAAGTTGCCTTTAGTTGACATAACTCCTTCATGGACGAGTGCTTGGGAGACTATAATTCTAGAGATACGCTTACCCAGAGTTATTCTGGCTGGTGTAGTCGGCGCAGCACTGGCAATAGCCGGGGCTACCTATCAGGGCTTGTTTCGCAATCCGCTGGCTGACCCTTATCTTATTGGTGTGGCTCAAGGGGCTGCTCTGGGAGCTGTCATTGGCTTCCTAGTACCGATTACCGGCATAGGTATTGGTAGCGTGCCGTTATTTGCTTTTGTAGGGGCACTAGTTAGCGTAGCCGTTGTCTATTCTTTGGCTCGAGTGGGCGGGACTCTACCGGTAACCACCCTTATTCTGGCTGGTGTTGCTTTGGGCGCCCTTCTTGGTGCCATTGTTTCTTACCTGGTAATTACCAGCGGAGCCAAGATGCCGGGAATTATTTTTTGGCTTATCGGCAGCTTTTCCTTAAGTCAGTGGTCTGAGGTACAGGTGGTTCTACCCATTATGGTGGTGGGGGTGGTGGTGATAATGCTCTTTGCCCGCTCGCTTAATATAATGCAGCTTGATGAGGAGCAGGCTCAGCAACTAGGTATCAATGTGGAAAGACTCAAGCTTATTTTGCTTACGGCAGCTACTCTTATGACTGCTGCTGCCGTTTCCTTCGTCGGCATTATTGGGTTTATCGGCATCATCATCCCCCACGCAGTACGCCTGATTTGGGGGCCAGATTACCGTTTCTTACTACCTCTGTCTGTCCTTAGCGGTGCTATTTTCCTTATTCTGGCTGATGTCGTAGCCCGCACCATCCTAGCACCTTCTGAGATACCAATAGGGGTAATTACTGCCATTTGTGGAGCGCCCTTCTTTCTTTACCTGCTTCGGCGCCGGACTAAGATGCTGTTCTAGGTATAAAAAAATGACCAAGCTTGAGATGCAAAACGTCACCCTAGGCTATGGAAGTAAGGTAGTGGTTATTAAGGATATGACCCTTCAGATGAAGCCTGGGGAGATACTGGGCCTTGTCGGGTCAAACGGCTGTGGCAAGTCAACCATTATCAAGGCTTTAAGCTTGGTTATCTTGCCGCATTCGGGAAAAATACTCCTTGGGGGGAAGGCTCTATCCCAAATGTCAAGAAGAGATTTATCCCGTTTGCTTGGAGTCGTCCCTCAGATTCCACTCCTTCCTAGCGCCTTTACTGCCTTTGAGGTGGTGCTTATGGGCAGGAACCCTCATCTTGGCCTGTTTCAGTATGAAGGCCCCAAAGATATGGCTATTGCTGGGTGGGCTATGGAAAAAACGCAAGTTAAGCACCTTGCCCAGCGAAGGATAAGTGAGCTTTCCGGTGGTGAGATACAATGCGTGGTTATTGCTCGTGTTCTGGCCCAAGAGACAGAGATAGTCCTTTTAGATGAACCGACGGCGAACCTGGATATCAGCCGTCAGGTAGAAATCCTCGATGTAATCAAGAGCCTGTGCCAAGAAAATGCTTTGACGGTCGTGGCCGCTCTTCACGACCTAAATCTGGCAGCTGAGTACTGTGACCGTTTAGTTCTCATAAATAACGGACAGATTTACGCTGAAGGTACGCCAGCTGAGGTCATTACTACCGATAATATCCAAGCAGTCTATGGAGCTGGAAGTTATGTCTATAGCCATCCACTAAGTGGCCTGCCGGCGGTGCTGCCCAATGCTGGTAGTAGTAAGTATGGCTGAGTCAGATGCGATAGGTAAATGTAAGTGAATTTGGATACCGCGATGTAGACTACTGGAGGAGACCATCAATTTTTGGTTGAAGGGTGGATTCGGGCACAGCGCCGACTACCGTGTCCACCGCTTTACCATCGGAAAAGAATATTAGCGTGGGTATTGACATTACCCTGTATTTGGTAGCTGTTTTTGGATTCTCATCAATGTTTAAGCGGTAGAACTTGAACCGGCCCTGGTACTTCTCTGCTAGTTTGTCAACGACAGGGGCGATCATGCGGCAAGGTCCACACCAAGGTGCCCATAAATCTACCAGCACCGGCTGGGTAGATTTTATCACTTGTTCTTCAAAGTCTTGGTCGTTAATGTCTATTACCATTATGCCCGTCTCCTTAGCTATTTTTAATTTTCTATCTATGGTAGCAATTTAAGGTGCTGGGTGTCAAGAAGGTAGTATGAACTAGGTCTGGTTATTTCTCCCCAGCCTTGTATTCCGGCTTATCAGTCTTCTTTAGAGCTTTGACCAGTCTCCAAGCGATGGTTTCACAGAGTACAGTTATATCCTCAGTAGAAAGGTACTCAGAGATAGTGTTTGAAAACAGGATGCTTCCTCTAGGGGCAAATTCATCGTCACCTTGCCATAGAACCAGAGTTATCGCTAGTCGGCTAAAAGCATTAATGGTGACAGCCGCGTTCCCGTAATCTGCCTTGTGACCTCCCAGCTTTAAAGCGGTGTCCAGTAGCCGATGAGGCTCTCGGCTAAAGTTATCTACGAGGGGTTTTATCGCTCTCTGGGAGAAGTTCGGGAAGTAGCTGGCACCTTCCGGCAATTCCTTAAAGGTGATTATCTTATCGGTGATGGAGCTGCCTGTCGCCCGCCTTAGATAGTGGAGTATCAGGAGCTTATCCCTTANCGAAACCGGCTCATTGCCATCAACTGATGAAACGTCAATATCCGAAAAACGGATTTGATAAGACCTGTTCAAGAANTCAAGNACGATGACCTTTTGTGAGTCTATTAGCTTAAGTTGGGCGCCGCTTTTTAAGCATAACTGGTCTATGTCATCAACCTTGGCCAGATCGGAGACGGCGAGTTTATAGGCAAGCTCATTACCATACTGGTAGTCTCTCTGGTTGGGCAGCGATAAAACCTTTTTCTTCACTTTTAGTTGGTGGCTATATCTCAAGCCATGAGTGAGAGTAGAGTGACTGGCCGGTGATAACATAGACTGTTTTCACGTAGTCTCGNTCTTTTTGATTCAAGGAGGAAAGGTCGGGTCTCTCACCGTCCATTACCCGATGTACCAGCTCAACTATTTCAGACATCTCGCCTCTCGNGAGTTTTATGAGTTCAGCGTCAAAGGCATCAGCAATGGCGGAATAGAGTCCGTACTTCATTAGCATCGCTAGGCAGGTGCGGTTGAGATAGGGTCTCAGGTGAGTCGGTACGCCGTTTGAGATATTAGACAGGCCAATAATAGATTTGCAACCCGGAGCAATGTCGGAAAGCATGCTCATAAACTCAAGGCAGGCTGTCAGTTGATTTATATCAGCACTCACCGGGGTGAGGATAGGATCAATCCAGATATTTTCATTGGGGATGCCCAGTTGGTTGGCTTTATAGATAAGGTCAACGGCAAGCAGGCATCTTTCGTTGGCATCGCGAGGCATGCCCTCTACTCCCCAGAGAAGGCCTATCATTTCTGCATCATGTTCCTTGGCCAGAGGCAGTAATCTCTCCAGCCTCTCCGGCTGAAGAGATATAGAATTTATTAGTGCCCGCCGTTTAGATATCTTGAGGCCAGCTTCTATGGCAATCGGGTTTGTCGTATCTAAAGACAATGGCAAATCGGTAGCTTCTTGCACGGCGTTAACCAGCCAGCTCATCAGTTCATCACCGGCTTTGCGGGCAGGGCCGATGTTTAGATCAAGCCAGGAAACTCCTGCCTCAGCCTCAGCCTTGGCCATCTCTTGAATAGGCCGAGAGTCTTTCTGCCTCATAGCAGCCCCAATAGTTTTAGACATAATATTTATATTTTCCCCAACAAGTATCAAGAGTAGTCTCCTTTTAAGGTTTCCAATTTTTAAGGTAGGCTGGAATGTGTGCCCCCTCTCGTGGACCAATTAGAATCTCCCAATNCGGTAGTTCCTCTTCCAGACCGCCGCTTTCAACGGCTATATAACCGGGAAGTATGAGTTTTTTGTGTTTAACCCGCTCAGAAATACCGCACTTCTTAACAAAGGGGGCAATAGCATCGGCGCCGAATTTTCCGGCTGCCCAGGCTGTCATAACCGAGAGTCCTTCGGTGTCCTTGATCAGGAGATAGCAGGGAAGTCGGCTATTCTCTATTTCACCAGAGACGATGAAGTAGGTGAGAGAAAAATTAGAGGTAATGAGCACTGGGGCGTTTTCATCGGGGTTGCCAATCTCATAGATTCCCTCATTGGTGGCCAATGGTCGCTGCGGGTCGGTATAGATGTTCATCCGCAGGACAAGTAGCGGGAATAGGCTTTCGCCACAAAAGTCAGAGAGAACGATTATGCTACCATATTTAGCNACAAAAGTGGCCGCAATCAAGGATTCCTTCATTGGGTTATCGCTCATNTCGCCGGGGAAAACAATGGTTGGAAAGCCCAGGGGGCGAAACTTTTTATCTAGGGCGGCTCGCCTGATAGCTATCTGGTCTTCAAATGTTTGTCGAAGAGTTCTTGAGCCGGAATCAAGGACTATGTCTTTAACTCCGGATTCAGACAGTCTTGAGCTAAGCTGGGCAAGCTCTTCTAGGCCGTCAGCCTTTACTGCTAGCGGGCAGGAATTTTCTNTAGCCAAATCGGCTACTCGATCCAGGTTGTCCTTAGTGGCGGCGTAAAGGAGTGGTTTTCGGTTAGCACAGTCCTTAAGCCCGGCGGCTAGGATATCAGGATTTTCGCTCATTAATATTATGTTACAGTCGTTATTCTGCTTATTAACTTTGGTGACCAGAGCCTCAAATTTACTGGCATCTCCTGAGTCACACTTTAGTGCCACTAGCTCGGGACTGAGTGTAAGACCCACTCTCTCGTATTGTAGCTTTTGGAACCTCTCCAGCCGGCTCAAAACCTCAGCTTCGGCCATAGTGTCGCTGATGAGGATGGCAAAGCCGGGAGGGTTATCAAACCTCTTCTCATGGCGGAACATGACAGTCCCACCGCCAACNTTTATTGCCTTGTCACCGACACCGATAGTAATTGGTCTGATAGGTGGGGCTGATGCCTCCTCTAATTTAGTCTTGGCTTCGTCTGAAACATAGGGGCAGGCAGTAAGTTCTGCCCTGCCCGCCGCCAGACTCATGGCAAAAGCCAGGCAGGTGGGCACACCGCATTCACCACAGTTGGTCTTGGGCAGTAGTTTGTATATTTCGATTCCGGTAAGAGGCATTTCTTGANCTCCTTTTCTGNATGAGATCGNCTAGCAATTCAAATCGCCTGCCCGCCGCTCCTCTTGAGCTTTGGCAGGCGAGCTATTGTGAGCCCTTCGCTTCGTGATNTTCTGAGCGTGGCGAAGAATCTAANGGCGTTCAGGACAGGCTCAGCGAAGNAAACTCACTATTACTTTCAGAGATTGCTTTGGATCTCGNNCTCCCGCCTGCCAAAGCTTGGCGGGCAGGTCGCANTGACAACTAAGTAGCCGCTACATTATTGGTTCCATAGNCAGCGCTGGNTGTCCTTTCTGCTCAAGGAAGGGGAGGATTTCCTCTTCGGTGGTGCCCACTGTNTCGTCGGCTATCATGTCAAGAAGGTTTGGAATGCCGATTTCCTTGGCTCTGACTTGAAATCTGTCGGCAATCTCTTCCTTTAGCATCTTGGGCATCCAGACCAACCTCTTAATACTGCCCTCGGCACTGAGGAATTTTCTCTGACTAATATTATACTTGCTGTGACCAACAAAGCCNGGNNTACTTANACCNCCACCNATAGTNCCNGCNAGCGTNGTAAANTTCATNCCANAGGGNGTNATCCCNGTNTNNTCTCTATTTACNGTCATTANNCCGTTACACAGTGGCANGACAGCGGAAATACACTCCATNCAGCCGCAGGCAGTCATTGGGTCANATATGATGCTGTAGAAGTTNTAGTGGTCCATTTTGCCACGAGAGGCTTTAAAGACAAACTCATTTACCCCTTTCCACTGACCGAGCTTGGCATCGATAGTCTCCGTTTTGGGCACTGGCTGATTGGGTCCGGTAGGGTTAATCTCATTAGCCGCTTTGCAGTCCATCCAGTTATAGGAGCCGCAGAGGCCGGTTCTCTCTGGGCTAATGACGCAAACATGACTGGGGGCAAAAGATTGACACAGGGTACATGAATAGAAGACATCGGTAGTTTCATCAGCCATGCCTTCAATACGGGCATCTCGGGCAGCATATACATCTTTGGCTTTATCTACGATTTCTTGCACCTTATCCGTCTCAGTGTAAATTTTTATCTGTAATTTATCAAAAATCCGACCAAAATCCTGGTGTAGTTTGGCATGGAGGATAGAACCGATATGATGGAGCTTAAAACCTTTCTCCATAGCTGCCTTGCTAATTCGTATCCAAGAAATATCTCTTTGTCCAATGTGCATTAATCCTTGGGCATAGTTTATAAAATGGTGTATCTGCCGCTCTAGGATAGGTTCATAATCTTCCTGCATCTCTCGGCCGGCAACCTCAACGGCAATGGCCATAGGTAGTTTGGAACCAACCGGGATATCGGTTATCTCGGGACCGATGACCTCAATCTTGCCATCTTCTACTTCGTCCATTCGCTTGCTGGTGACCCACTCAATCATCAGCGTTTTGCCGCCGCCAAACTCCAGATAAACATCGTCACGCCTAACCCTTTCGCCTTCAAAAGCAGGCCCATAGGCTACCGGTATCGGTACTTCGGCGACAGAAACCTTTAATCCTCTTACCTCTATTGCTCTAGCCACTATTTTGTCATGGGGGATATTGGAGACAACATGCTCGTAGGTAGTAATTCCGGTAGGCAGGACTTCTGGAATAGGGGTATCAGCGATGGTAGGGAAGCCCCAGTTAATAGCCCCAGCGGCATTGGCATACCACTCATCGGTAACATGGCCCAGCGGCATGGCGAAGGCGAAGGTGCGGTCTTTGTTATAGATGAGTACCTTCCTGAAATCGCCGGGCGAAACACCACCGAAGGAGAGGGCCACCCTAGTGGCAAAACCCATAGCGAAGACGGTGGATGAAACGTCTGGGCCAAAGGAGATAAGACGAGTCGGCCAGCCAATCTGCACTCCAGACTCTATAAGCTGCTCGGAGAATTTTTTGCCGTCATGAGAAGCGGACATGAAGACATAAAGGTTCTTCTGCTGGAGTTCGTGAGCGATTTTGACAGCTATTTCATTAGTTGGTGCGGCACCGAGTATGGCAGCAAAACCAGGGGCGGTGCCGTCAACAAATTCAATTCCCCTCTTTCGGAGTATTATATCNTCGGCGGCACCCAACCAGATGTTACTANNGNTNGGGTCTTCNTGTTTGGTNTAAAAATCAGGCTCTTCCAGATACCTTATAGCTTCAATGATTTCCTCGGCAAAGAAGGTTGCCATGCCGGCATCAAGNGCTGGTGCCAAGTAGGGAAGGGGGTGNGTTGCCTTAACCATTGGCGGCAGGAGAGACTTACATCGTGCGAGTANCGACTCCATATCAGCCAATTTTTCAACCTTGATACCCAANATACCATAAATTATTGGCAGGTAATANGTGGTATTGGGAAANCCTACCGCTTCATTCGGTTGCCACTTCTCCATTGCCTCTNGCCATTTCTTTTCGGCTCGGGCTACAATCTTGTGAGCTCCTCTAATAGCTGCTGATGCGATGATTTTAGACATTTTTAACCACCATTTAGTTCTTTGTACCTTGGATTATTAGACCGCTTCCAGTTCCCGTCTCATTTCCATATCATAGAGTATTCTTTCTCTAGTCTTGTCAATACCTAGAGCCTTGCGTTTTTTATCAATTTGGGCAATCATAAGATGAGCTGCCTTAATCGGGTCTGGTTCAAAAGCCCAGGTGCCACCGTACATTTCTTCAAAGTCCTCAAATAGATATTTGGTTACTTCTTTACTGCCTATAGTCGGCCAGTTAACGCCGAATACGGTAAATACNCCGGAGGCAACAAAGTACTGGCCGATAGCAAGCGCCTTCTCGCTCATCCATTCGGGGGCGGCGCCGACTACTGGTAGGTCACTTAAGTCGTCACCTAAGCCGCCGTCTTTAACCATGGCTGTTGCCGCCATCAGGAGGCGAGAGTTATCAATGCAGGCGCCCACATGCAGTACCGGTGGGATACCAACCGCTTCACATACTGAGGCTAAACCCGCACCGGCATATTTAGCCGCTGCTTCTGGAACCATCAACCCGGCTTTGGCACTAGCCATAGCCATACAACCGGTTTGCAAGACTAACACATCGTTCTTGATAAGTTCTTTGACCATATCCAACTGCATATCATGGGTGACCCGGGGATTGTTGCAGCCAACAACACCGGCTACCCCCCTTATTCGCCCGTTAATTATGTTGTCGTTAAGCGGCCGGTAGGAAGCGCGAAACATTCCGCCAAGTAAATAGTTAATGGTCTCATGGCTGAAGCCGGCGATGAGGTCGGTTTTCTCCTTGGGAATACGAACATTTGTGCCTCTATTAGGGAAATTATCAATGGCGGCACAAAGTATGGCTTTGGCTGATTGGGCGCCCTTGTGCTCGTCAAACTCCATATGAGTAGCTCCCTGCATATGGGCTCTGCGATCAGTTGTAATGACCTTGGTGTGATAACAGTTGGCAATATCAGCCAGTCCCTGCATAATACACTGGACATCAACCACTACGGCCTCCAGAACTCCGGTAACGATAGCCAGCTCTTGCTGTAGGAAATTACCAGCTATAGGTACTCCGTGTCGCATTAATACTTCGTTGGCGGTGCAGCACATACCGGCTAGATTTATCCCCTTAGCGCCTTTGGACTTGGCGTAGTCGATTATCTCCGGATCCTGAGCCACAACGGCAATTATTTCGGCAAGATAAGGCTCGTGGCCATGAATAATAATATTTACTTCGTCTTTTTTAAGTACGCCGAGATTTATCTCACTCGCTACCGGTGACGGGGTGCCAAATAGAATATCCTGTAACTCAGTGGCAATCATACTGCCCCCCCAGCCATCAGCTAGAGCAGTTCTAACCCCATGGCGGAGCAGACTGTGATAGTCCTGGTCAGTGCCCATATGGGTGCGATGCATTGCTTCAACCACTTCTCTATCTATCCCCCGTGGGGTAACCCCCTGCTTTCGCCATAGTTCCTGGCGTTTAAGTGGTGCCCTTTTAAGAAACAAAAGCTCCCCTTCCTGTTTGCCGAACTCGTCTGAGAGGGTTTGGCCAATATCAACGGCTATTTCGTTATTGCTACGATCACCAATCTTAATACCAAAGTCCAAGGCTAGCTGTAGGAGCTTCTGCTCATCTTTGATTTCGTAGCCTGGTGCCTCTCCTTTAGCCACGGCTAAAAACATCTTGGTTACCTCACGACCGTGGTCACTATGGGATGCCGTCCCTGCGGCTATCATACGAGTAAAGTTACGAGCAGCAATGGTCTCAGCAGT
>NZEH01000030.1 GCA_002690375.1 Dehalococcoidales bacterium | reverse complement strand
GCCGGGACCAATGCTGTCACCATAGACGGCAAACTGGTTAATACTGACGGTCTAGGAAACCGGGTAGCCCCCATGATATTTGGGCCGAAGAAAGTAATACTTGCGGTTGGTGCTAACAAGATTGTCAACGATGTTGATGAAGCTCGCAAACGCATCCGCGATATCTGTGCACCATTGGACGTGAAACGCTATATCCTAAAACATGGCCAGACGGAATATGATGTTTTACCCTGCGCTAAAACCGGCCTTTGTACTGACTGTAAGAATGATCTCAGATTTTGCTGCTATACAGTAATTATCGAAGCGGCAGCCGTAACGGAGCATGGCAGAATTAATGTAGTACTTATAGGTGAAGAACTGGGATACTAACCCTTGGTCACAGATTCAAATCCCGCCACTGCCACTTTTTTGTTTATACCTCCGGATTGATCGTCACTTTTCACCTAGTCTAACATCGAGACTGGACTACCTGGGGGGCAAGCCACCAGTCAACAATCATTATATGCAAGCTATTGCGTGCCACACACTTGAAAAAACAACAGGATAAAGTTAAAATCTATACTTAATCGTTCTAGGAGACGAAATGAATATCTTAGCTATCGTAGGTAGTCCTCGACAAGAGGGGAATACCAATTACCTGGTAGACATAGCATTGGAAGAGGCTAAAAAGTTAGGCATTGAAACAGAAAAAATAGTCTTGAGTAAGTATAATATCAGCCCTTGCCAAGGCCACGAAAACTGTGCCTCATATGAGTCCTGCTCACAAAAAGATGATGCTGCCTGGATTCTGGATAAGTTCCAAAAGGCAGACGGCATAATCCTGGCAACACCAGTCTATTGGTTCAATATGACAGCGCAAATGAAGACCTTTATTGATAGGAATTACTTCCAACATAAACATGCTGCAAAATACAAAGCTCAGGTAGTTGGGCTTTTGGTTGTTGCCACTTCGGAAGGTATTCAAGACACACTCTATACACTTAATCGGTTCGTCGATTGGCGGCTCCATATTGACAGAGACAACAAACTGATTACGAAAGGCTATGCTAATAATCCAGGTGACGCAACTCGTAATAAACCACTTGTAGATGCAGCCAGAAAGCTTGGTAGACAGATGGCAGAAAAACTGCGATAACCAAGTTGCCATCCCTTTCAAATCCCGCCGCTGCCACTTTCATTTAGCGCATATCATAAAGACTAAGTATGCCTCCGTACCAATTGACTGACTCTGCAAGCTATGATACACTTGTTGCATGATCACCACCCTACCCATACACAATTATTATGTTGAGAGGTTCAGATAATGCGTAATTTTGGTGAAGTTGACCGAAAAAAGAAACGTACAAGGATTCAACTACATGAGAATCCTGGAAATCTTTCCAATGAAGTGCTTTCGCAGTTGGAAGATATGGTGAAAGCATCGTTAAAAGGCGGCTATCTACCCTGTGCTGTGGCTTTTAAAATAGCAAAAGAGGCCCAGGTTCCTAAAGTTGCTGTTGGGGACATGACTGATCAACTTGGTATTCGCGTCACGGATTGTCAGACCGGTTGCTTTAAAATCGACAAGGCTATCCATGATAACTCGGCTCACAAGGAGCCCGATGATGGGATTGTCTCCAAGCTTAACGCTTTAAGGGAGAACAATGAACTTACATGTGCCAACGTGTTTGATCTGGCTGCACAGTTGAAGTCAACTCCAATGGCAATTGCGGATGTGGCTAATATTAGGAACTGGAAAATCCACAATTGCCAGCTCGGGTGTTGGTAGTATGTACCTGTGGCTCCTTACTATAAGGGGCGCTGCTATTATCCAAAATGAGCTAAATCAAGTAGCTATATAGTGGTATTGATCTATCCCCATCGAAAGTATTGTATAATAACTACCAAACCTGACTGAGTATTCAAATGGGCGTATTAGAAATAGTAATATTGTCTTTGGTTGGGCTGTTTCTGTTCAGTACTGGCTGGTTAGTTAGAATCTCCCAGATACTGATTGGTGTATTAATGAACTTCGGTAGGTCAGTATTAACAAATTTCGTTGAAGACACAATAAAGGAAGACCCAACAAAGCAACCCGCTAACAAGAAGAAGTCTAAGAGAACATAATGCCCCAAGCAGAGGAGGCAGAGACTGGCACTCATAAACCCTTGGCCATTGGCTTGAATCCAATCGCCGCCACTTTTCGTAGCTTGAGCAGAAATGGATGCTATTAGACGAAATAAAATTGGAAGATATGTACACTCCAGCCATTCACGATCAATTTAGACCTCTTTGGGGTAACTGAGGTTGACCAAGCGAACAGTGAATATTTCACCTGCGAGGTAAAGGGTAAATCCTACGACATTACTGAATGTCACCCAGATAAACTCAAAGGCTTCTTATGGTATGCTAAAAACTACATCACCTTATATCTTGGTCCATCTCCCCCTTCGGGAACTTGCCACTCTATCACCTGATGGGGACATTTTATTCGACACGTCTGACAATGTACGCAGTTAGATGGACTTAGAATCAGTCTCTCTCTCTCAAATTTATACACTTCTGCCGGACAGAAGTACCGGCAAGGATGACAGCCAAATTCTTCTCCACAGCTGGTGCATTTTCCGCTGTCCGATAATATAATGTGCGGAGGCTCGTCCTCGCGATGGCGGGTACCAGAAAGATCAACCGCCGTTGGACGGTCAATACCACCACTGTATGTTCTATTCAGCCTGGCTCTACTCATACCCTCGTAATCTTTCTTAGTTCCCAGTCTAAATGGAAACCACTGCTGAACAAGGGCTAGAGGTGCTCCTAAATACACACCGACTCTACCGACTTTAGCAAAAACCTGCCTGTAATTCCTGGCGGCGCGAATATCTTTCATAATGAAACTTTTATATAGCCGGTCCTCGTAGGTCTGTAACGTACGGCTGGAGTAGTCTCCAACTAAAATAGCCTCAAAAATGGCCTCAGCAGCAATCATCCCTGACTTAATAGCATAATGTAGTCCCTTGAGCTTGCTTACGCTAGTAAGTCCAGCCGCATCTCCAATAATAATGGCACCATTGGTAACCAGTTTTGGCACTGCATAAAAGCCGCNGACTGGAAGTGCCTTGGCACCATAAGATACTACCTCTCCACCCTTGATTAATCTTTTGACCAAGCTGTGGGATTTAAAAAGCTGAAGCTCCCTCTGAGGGCTGAGGTCACAATACCTCCAGTCTAAAGCCAAGATAATGGCTATGGCTATGGTATTGGCACTCATACTAAAAATAGTACCCCCGCCAAAAATATCCGGGGTTGATGTTTTATTGGGAAACCCACTGGTATATATCACACGGTTAGTCCCAAAGTTATTCTTCTCCGGCAATCTAATAATTTCCTTAACTCCAAGAGAATATATCTGTGGATTCTTACCATCTGCGAGATTAAATCTTTTAACCAAGTCCTCCGATAGCAGGCCCATAGAGCCTTCACCAAGAACGGTTACTTTTGCTTCCAGCATATCACCCGGTGTATAGTTTGACAGTTTCTTTCCTTCCTTGCTTAAACCTTTATCACCAAGCCTTACACCCTCAACCACATTGTTCTTTACCACTATTTCCTTAACAGCAAAACTAGTATAGACCTCAACGCCAAGACCTTTGGCAATATCAGCCAACCAATTAACCATCTCACTGATAGAAATAACATAATCTCCTTTATGGCGCATATATGGTGGCATAATAGATTGAGGCAGTTTTAGGGCAACCTTGCCTCCTAGAAGAAAAAAGGTCTCGTTTCTTTTTACCCGGTTGCTCAATATTTTTTTTACAAAAGCGTCCTTTCTTTCTTTCCAATCGGGGATTAGTTCGTCAAGAATATCAGCCTCAAAGACGGCTCCAGACAGGTTATGCTGCCCCAGCTTATCTGCTTTTTCAACTACCGCGACCGACTCTTTTCTCCCGCTCTGGTTAAGCAGTTTCTTTAATCTTATGGCAGAAGCCAGGCAAGCCGGGCCAGCGCCAACAAATAATACATCCATTTTTTTAAAGTTCATTCAAGGTTGTCCCCCCGACTTACCTGTGAGTTCAGGGCACTTATAAGCTGAGGAACTCGCTCATCCATATTGCCTACCACCCCATAATCAGCTACCTTAAAAACCGGTGCCTTTGGGTCCTTGTTTATGGCCACGATAATGTCAGAGCTTTGCATACCGGTTAGATGCTGCACCGCTCCGGAGACACCAACGGCAACATATACCTTAGGCTTAACAGTCTGACCAGTTTGTCCAACCTGATGGCTATGCCCTATAAATCCTAATTCAACGGCTGCCCTAGAAGCAGCCACAATAGACTTTTCCCCAAGGATTTTACCTAGGCTTTCAGCCAGCGGAATTATAAGTTTATTAAAATTATCCTTTGTTCGGCAACCAGCCCCACCACATACGATTGCCCCAGCCTCGGCAATATCAGAAGTAAGTTCGTGGATATCAGAAGAGATTATCCTAGCTCCCAGATCAGATTCGGTTAAGCCCATCACATNTTCTATAATTTCTCCAGTCCGTTTACCGTTAGGTGCTAGCGCCTTCATAACACCTGGTCTTGCCGTGGACATCTGCACCACCGAGTTCTGGGTAATAATGGAAGCCATGACGTTTCCCCCTAGGGCTGGCCTTGTTTGCTCCAAAACTGCCGTAAGCTCTAGCTTGCCTTTGTTAAAATCCATTATATCCAGCCGGGTGCAATCAGCCGTCAGTCCAGAATCCAACCTGTAGGCAACCCTAGGGCCCAACTCCCTGCCTAAAGGTGTAGCACTAAACAACATTATCTGCGGTCTATANCTTTCTACGAACTGTGAAACTGCNTTGGTATATGGAACAGGCAAGAAANGNTCTAATAACTTATCTTCAGCGACATAAACTTTATCCGCNCCNTAGGCTATCAACTCANCTGCTAAACTTTTTACATTCCTGCCAACAAGCACGGCACCTACTTTTTCATCAAGGAGACTGGCTAGTCTGGTTGCTTTGCCCAACAGTTCTAATGAAGCCGGATTTATTCCCCCTTCTTCCTGTTCGACATACACCCAAACCTCTCCTTTGTAAGAGGGGGCTTTTCCTTCCGGCAGGTGGTACAACAGTTCTTTGTCCTCTTCTTTTTTAATCGCTCCAGATTTACGAGCGTAGGCTTCTCTCAGTAACTTTACTAATTTCCCCATGTCATTTTCAAAGACGCAAGTCTTCTTACTTGCTTCCTTCGGTGAAAATATTCGATAAACAGTGGTTCTTGAACCGGTTAAGCCAATACGGGAGTCATCCGCATTTACATCCTCAGCGCTCCATTGGTAGAGTTCTTGTGAATATGCCCATCTTGTTCTGCCAAACGAGGCATTTGGTGGCTCGGTCCACTTGGTAACAGTCACCAGGCAGGGATAATTCTCANGTGATACTACTTCGAAGCCTTTTCTTGTTATCCTTTTAACCCTCAACTCCCGCTCTTCAAAGCTGAAGGATGTAGCATAGGCAATGTGCGCTATTCCAAGCTCTTCTGCAACTTGGGGAGGGACTTGGGCGGTATCGCCATCGACTGACTGCATGCCACTGACTATTATATAGTTGGTGTCGCCACCAAATAGCTCCTTTTCAATTTTTCTTATTGCCTGACCCAGAGGATAAGCTGTTGCCGCCGTATCGGCACCACCAAGCTTTCTGTCGGTCAGTAGTACACCGACATCAGCGCCAATGGACAAAGCATATCTCAAAATTTCTTCGGCAAAAGGCGGCCCCATTGTCAAGCTTATTACCCTGCCCGTATATTGCTCCTTCATCTTCAGCGCGAAGGCCAGAGCTTGTTTATCAAGATCATTTAAGACATTATCAAGCAAGCCCCTTTTCAGTGTTCCCTTTTCCCAGTCCCAAGCGTCGTTGGGAATATTATTTATATCGGGTACTTGTTTAAGTAAAACTATATAATTCATTCTTCATATATTAACCTAATTAGCGTAGTTAGACAAAACGTCAATTGGTGCACAAACAGAACAAGCTGATATAATGCTCATAAATGATAACAATACTACGTGATAAACTACGTGATAAATCAAGAGATAAGTTAGCCCAAGATCTGAACTCCCTGGGTGTTACCGCGGTTTTGGCTAATCGTGGTCGAGTAGAAGAAAAGATTGAAAATTCATGGTATCAACGTTCCCTAGGAATCATTGACATCCCAGAAGGATTGGTCCAGTGGATAAATATATTGAAAAAAGATGGGGGTAAAGACAGCCCTCCTCGATGGTGGGTTGTTCTCGGTATCCCAGATGAGAGACCGATTCCGAAACATCAGGCAGTTAACATCAAGACAAAAAGGAAAAGGGCATTTCCGCTATTCGGAAAAATAGTCGATGTTACCTGGAAAGGCAACGATTTCGGTACCGGGCTATCAAACGACCTTTACTATGATGAAGCAGTAAAAAATCTGGCGAAAAATACTGGCAACTTAACGATTCACAGTTATGCCAAAGAATTTCAAGGGTGGACATTGCAGATAGACTGCCGGCTAGGTCGCTGGCGATTTAAGCCAACAAACCAAGATTGGNCAGCCATTCAGAAGATAGCTAATTATGTCCTTTCATCAGCTCGTGTTCTATAGCTAAAGTACAGTACCACATTCCTCCTGATATTTTCCTGAATCTAGTATACCTCTACACTAATTGCCTGNCTCTACAAGCTGTGATACACTCGTTACATGACCACTGTTCTGNCCAAAGAGCAAATCCGAAAGCTACTTGAGCAAGAACCACTCTTGATAGAGGATTATATTAACCTTGCTGAGCAGTTACAACCCAATGGCTTTGACCTAACTCTACGTGAGATCGCCCTGCTCCAGTCACCAGGGCAGATAGCCACCAGTAATAGCCAGCGACGAGTATCTAGCCTAGCCCCCCTGATGTTTGATGGCTTGGGTTTTGTTGAGCTTGCCAGCGGTATTTACTCTATTACCTATAATGAAACTCTTCATCTACCCAAGAATGTGATGGCATTAGCTACCCCCCGCTCAAGCCTGCTTCGTTGTGGGGTCACTGTCCACACTGCGGTATGGGATGCCGGCTACTCCGGCCGTTCTCAATCCCTCATGGTTGTCTATAATACTCAAGGGTTTCGCTTGCAAAGGAATGCCAGAATTGTGCAGCTTGTTTTCTTTCAACTAAGCAAGGAGACAGAGGGCTACCAGGGGANCTATCAAGGAGAGAATATCGACTGACTTATCTAGACGGCAACGCTCAAAGCCGATAGCACCAATTCTGAGAGGTGCTAATCAAGAAAGGTTATCTTGGCTGGTGGCCTTTTCCTTAGGTCGAATTCTATACCGGCCTCTTGGAAAAGTGCTATGAAAGCTTTGTCATTATATTGACCAAAGCTGACATAGCGCTTTATCTTGGCATTAGTCAGCATCTTGGCACATAGATTACACGGCGTATGAGTGGCATAAACGGTGCTGCCCTCAAGGCTGACGCCGTGGAGGGAGGCCTGTACGATTACATTCTGCTCCGCATGAATGCCCCGGCATATCTCATGCCTTGTCCCCGAGGCTATACCGAGTTCATCCCGGAGACAGCCAAGCTCAAGGCAGTCCTTAAGGCCGGAAGGGGCACCATTGTAACCGGTAGCCAGCATATGCTTATCCCTTACCGCTACTGCCCCAACATGGCGGCGGCGGCAGGTCGAACGCTCAGCAACTACAGAAGCTACCTTCAAGAAATACTCATCAATATCCGGGCGGTTCAATCTTTATCCTTAAGTGTANAAATTGCCTTCNTCACTTCCCTTTCCATATTTTTCAGGGANACTTCATTTAAGATAGTAAAATCAGCCATCGCAATAGGCCCGCTCTTGCCTATCTTCTCCACCTCTGCCTTATCCCGACTAGCCGCTTCTTCTCTGGTCAACGGACGGTCGACTCTAGCCGCCAGCCGGGCGTATCTCGTTTTGGGTGACGCCCAGACNGCAATTACACAAAAGCTATCCCCATAGTAGCTCTTNAAGAAAGTGTATTCCTCCCAAGAATAGAGCCCATCAATCACTACCGCTGACCGCTTCAAGGCTAAATCAATTTTAGATAGATTGAGAACGGCATAAGCCGACATTCCATGTTCTTTTCTCAAGAGTTCTCGGATGCGGCGTTCATTTTCCTCATTTAGCTTAAGTCCTCGCTTCTTTACTTCTTCGTCAGTTATATCACCAAACCTTATCTTAGTAAATCTGTTTATCTCGAATAATCTGGCCACCTCTGATTTGCCAGCGCCAGCCATGCCTACTATTGCCACTATCTTCATAGTNTAATACNCTTAGAGCCTCATTATACGAAAATAACCATTAAATAACAACGGCGGTTATGAAGTCTCTAATCATATATCGCCTGGAATGAACTTAGGCTCAACCTGTGCTATAATTCGGACACTTAAGCGGGATAGAGAATGTCTGAGGTTACCAACTTAGCTAGTTTAATAGAAAAACAGCTACCGTGCGAGCTGGTTTCTTTTATGGAGCGAGCCGGAAAGCTCACCGAAAGCTACGGCGAGAGACTACACCTTGTCGGCGGGATCGTCCGTGACCTGCTGCTGGGCAAGAGCAATCTTGACCTTGATTTAGTGGTTGAAGGCGACGCCATAGCCTTAGCCCGAAAGTTGACAGAGGGCAGAGTGGGTAAAATAACCGTCCACCAGCGTTTCGGTACGGCTAAACTAGAGTTTCATAAATGGAGTGTTGACCTGACCACCGCCCGCCAAGAAANCTATGCCAGGCCGGGGGCACTACCCACCGTCAAGCCCAGTTCCATAATCGACGACCTTTTCCGCCGNGACTTTACCATTAACGCTATGGCTNTTGAGCTTAANCCNGATANCTATGGCCAGTTAATTGACCTCTACGGCGGCCGGAACGACCTGAAGCACAAGCTTATCCGCATCCTNCATNATAAAAGCTTTACCGATGACGCCACTCGTATCTGGCGGGGACTGCGCTACGAACAAAGGCTCAGCTTCCAACTGGAAGCGGATACCCAGAGGCTTCTTAAACAAGATATACCGATACTGGATACCATAAGCGGCGACCGTATACGCTATGAGCTGGAATGTGTACTTACAGAGCAATACCCGGAGAGGGTCTTTGGCCGTGCTGAAGAACTAGGGGTATTAGCCAGATTAAACCCGTCTCTAAAAGGTAACGGCTGGCTTGAGAAAAAGTTTAGCCAAGCCCGCAAACTAAGCTCACCCGAACGACCACCAATTGGTCTCTACCTAGCGTTACTGGCTTACCCGCTGACCGACAAAGAGACCGAGCAGCTTATTTTGCACCTCAGATTATCTAAATCATTAGCCCAAACTTTGTTAGATACCGGTAGCGTCAAAGACAACCTTATGCCCTTGGCCGACCCCAAGCTCCCCCCAAGCGGTATCTACCACCTCCTTCACGGCTATTCCCCACAGGCAATTACAGCTAATTTACTTACCAGCGACTCACCGACAGTCCAGAAGCATATCCATCTGTTTCTGGATAAACTCAGCTCTATCAGGACAGCCCTTAGCGGAAATGACTTAATTCAGATGGGTATCGCCCAAGGACCACGCATTAAAGAAATACTAAACCGGCTACATGAGGCCAGACTGGATGGCAAGGTAAAAAGCAAACGGGGAGAGGAGAGATCGGTTAAGGAGTGGGTGGATTAGGCAGGGTTCATTTAATAGCAATGACTATACACTCCATCTCTTTCGCCACCTCAACCAATTCGCCGCTCACATCTTATCTCTCGACTAAGCTGGCTATCTCGTTCAATATGAACTGCTCACTCCACCTCTTCTACTTTTAATCCTCTCCTAAAAACCCCCAACTCTATCCGCTTGAACTTACGGCGTAGCGAATTGCAGATGGGGCATTTATCAGGAGCCTCCTTAAGAATCACATTACCGCAGACCTGGCAGACAAAGTAAGGTGCATCCTCAACTTGCTTCCCTTCCTCAAGAATGGAAAGCGCCTGCTGGTAAAGACCGTGATGGACTTTCTCTGCCTTGCTGGCATTAGCAAAACTCATCTCAGCCCTCTCGTTATTCTCAGCCTTAGCTTGTTCAATAAACTCAGGATACATTTTGGTAAATTCATAGTTTTCCCCACTGATAGCCGCTTCCAGATTATCTTTGGTTGAGCCAATGCCGCCCATAACCTGAAGATGACTGCGGGCATGAACCGTCTCTGCATCAGCAGCGGCACGAAATAGGCTTTCAATTCCCGGATAACCTTCTTTCGCTGCCACGTCAGCAAAGAAATAGTACTTGCGGACGGCTTGGCTTTCTCCGGCGAAAGCAGCCTCAAGATTTTGCTCCGTGTTGCTCATCTTAATACCTCCTTCTTTTAAGTCCAACTGGTCATTATAGGTCATTTAAGTTTGCTTAGTCTATAGCCTTAAGCGTCTCAGCTAAATATGCTTCTAGTCCCAATTTCTTAAGATTATTATGTACCCTTTCGGCCTGAAGTCTATCTTTTACCAGGGTAAATAGAGCGGGCCCTGAGCCCGCCAGATGAACACTACCAGCTCCAGCCCGAAGAAACTGCTTCCGGTAATCAGAAAGCCCGGAAAAGCTATCATCGGCAACATTATCAAATACATTAACCAAGTTAGCCGGTGTCGCCTCTTCACCCCTAGATAGCAGTGCCACCAGCCTATCTGTAATCTGCCCCTCTGAGTAGTGTCTCGCTTCCAGACCGGCGTAAAGCTGTGCTGTCTTTCGAATTAATGGGGGCACAGGTGGCATCAGCAGCACCACCCACATATGGGGTAGTGGAGTGAGTGGGCTTACCACCTCACCTCTACCTGCTACCAAAGCCGTGCCACCGAAGAGAAAGAAGGCTACATCCGAACCTAACTGTGAAGCTAACACGGCCAGTTCCCCCCGTGGCAAACCCAAACCCCAGAGCTCATACAGCCCGCGAAGGCAAGCGGCGGCGTCACTTGAATCCCCACCCAACCCCGACATAAAGGGANTACGCTTATGAACCGTTATAGTTGCCCCTTTATGACACCCTGAGGCTTGCTGAAGTAGGCTGGCGGCTTCGGGCATCAGGCTTTTCTCTAAAAGCCAAGCCGGCTCATCACACTTAAAGATAATATCATCGCTCAAGCGAAAGTCCAGACGGTCACACAGACTAATGGTCTGGATAATACTGCGAATTTCATGAAAACCATCGGCGCGCTTAGTTAGCACCTCAAGAGTCAGATTTAACTTGGCCGGTGCTAAAACAGAAAGCATGTTAATCCTTCACCCCTTATATGCCTGCCATAGCTGTGCCCACTCGATAAGAGTAAGCGTCTCCGCCCGCCGCTCAGGTATTATACATGCCTTCTCCAGTAAGGATAAAACCCGAGCCTTGGGAAGCCCCATCCCTTGAGACAAAGAATTGGCAAGCTGCTTGCGGGAGGCACAAAAACCAGCCCGCACCAGCTGGAAAAAGCCTTCACTATCCTTAGCCACCACCGGCTGATGATAGAGAGCAACCTTAAGAATTGCCGAACTAACCTCTGGCGGCGGATAAAAACAGCCGGCGGGTACATAGCTTACAATTTCTGGTTCACCATAAAACTGGACACTTACACTTAAGAGGCTCATCCGACCTGGTTTAGCCACTATAGCCTCAGCCACTTCCTTTTGCACCATTACTACCATAACCTGGGGCTTTAGCTTAGCCTCAAGAAAATGACGCAGGACGGCAGAGGTTATATAATAGGGCAGGTTAGCCACCACCTTGTAGTTAGCCGTCTCTTGCCCCCCAAGTAACGCCGCCGGCTCAAACTTTAATATATCCCCCTCTACGACAGTGACATTTTCTAAAGAAGCCAGTGTCTGCCCCAAAGCACTAGCTAGAGGACTGTCAAGCTCAACGCTAATCACCCGACCAGCCCGCTTGGCCAGCTCCTTGGTTAATACGCCAAGCCCGGGCCCTATTTCCATAACGATATCGCTGGCACTAAGCTCGGCCGCTGTGGCTACAGTTCGAAGGACCTCATCATCAATAAGGAAATGCTGCCCCAAACTCTTCCTAGCTTTAAGCTCGAAGCGGCGCAGTAACCTCTTAGTCTGACTAAGCAGTGAAACTTCGGAAGGGTGATACTTTCTATATTCTGCTTTTCTAATCACCTGCGTCTCCACAGCCAACCTGAGGATGAGAAGAAGGAGTTACTTTGATGGGGGTTTTCACCCTATTTTTTACCCCTTCAATCTACACCAGAGGCTGTTTAACTCGGTCACACTCCCTGCTGCAGACGAACCACTAGGCGCATAGGCAAATTCTGTCTCACCATTCTTTCCTGAGTGGCTTTAATATCATAGGGAACACGATAGAACTTGACCACAGCACCATCACTATCATAAATAGCATAACTGGCTCTGGAGTCTCCATCCCGGGGCTGCCCGACACCACCAGGATTGATAATCAGCTGACACTTACCCAGCACCAGCCTAATGCCAGGTGAGAACCGGGCAGATGAGCAGTTACCACTTTCATCCAGCTTAAATATCAGGGGTCTATGGGAATGCCCCACCAAGCAGAACCGTGACTTAAAGTAAGCAAAGTTTTCCTTAGCACCACCAACGGAGACAAGGTATTCCCAGATAGGCCCCCTCGGGCTACCATGCACCAGCGTAAAGTCCCCCTTCTCAATAACCGATGGCAAGTTCTCAAGGTAGTTGATATCCTCAGGATTTAACTGCTGGGCCGTCCAGCGACAACTGTAGGCGGCATCAGGATTAAAATTAGTAGTATCCAACCTACCTATGGCGGCTAAATCATGATTGCCTGAAACCATGACATGGTTATGCTGACGCAGAAGCTCAATGCACCGACTAGGGTCGGGGCCATAGCCAACAATATCCCCCAGACACCACACCTCCTCCACCCCACCACGGCGCTCAATATCAGCCAGCACCGCGGTAAAAGCGGCTAGATTAGCATGAATGTCAGCCAGCAAAGCATACCGCATCTTTAAGATATAATACCACAACAGGCAATAACTACCACCACAATAAACGATTTGCCTGCTACTCTCGCTCAAATAGATAGGTGACATCTCAGGTAGTCTTATATCATCGCGAACCAAAGGCGTGGCAATCCCATCTTATTAGAGATCGCTTCGGCATTTTGTACCTCACAATGACACAAAGGAAGTTATGTGTCACTAATTATATGAACGAGAACACCTGATTGACCAAGCAAACTTACTTTTGATATACTTAAAATGTCAAACTATGGAGATTAGCTGGCTAGGTCACTCCTGTTTTAAGCTTAAGGGAAGAAAGGCTACCGTTATTACCGACCCCTACTCACCGGACTTAGGCTACTCCCTGGGTAAACCTATCGCCAATATTGTAACCGTAAGTCACCAGCACCCCGGTCATTCTTACACAGAAGGCGTTGGTAATAACCCCAGAGCGATTACCGGTCCCGGCGAGTATGAAATCAGCGATTCCCTCATTATCGGCATAGCTACCTTCCATGACGAAGACAGGGGCAAGATAAGGGGCAAAAATACTGTCTATCTCATAGAGATGGACGAGATATCAATATGTCATCTCGGTGACCTGGGCCATGTGCTTACCAATAAACAGGTTGAGGAACTGGGCAATGTTGATGTGCTTCTACTGCCGGTAGGCGGAGTATCTACCATTAATGCTATCCCGGCTACCGAAATAGTACGGCAGCTTGAACCTAAAGTGGTCCTCCCTATGCACTACAAAACAGAGGCACTGAAGCGGGAACTGGAGCCAGTGGCAAAGTTCTTAAAGGAGATAGGCGTCCATGATATAACCCCTCAAGCCAAGCTCTCCTTCACCAAGTCAAACCTGCCCCAAAGCAGTCAGGTCTTTCTGCTAGAGTACTAAGATTGTTTATCTAGCTCATTCTCTTAATCCCCCTCTCCTCCAAAGGAGAGAGGGATATATTAAAAAGAGGGGCTTCGCCCCTCTTAGACACCCCATTTACCAACCCAGAATAAGAAGAAGGGGAAGCGTTTTATAAGAGCAGCTTTCCACCCCATCTAATTGCCTCTTTTGTTAAACACTAAATAATATACCACGCCACCTGCCACCAGAATTCCAAGAACCGGGCCAATAATCAACCACATGTGGGGTGATAGGTTTACCCAAGAAATAGCCCAAGTCCGATGAGCGGGGGTCGGTAATATGAGCGGTGTTTCCTCATCAGGATTTACTACTAGCTCCGGGTCTGATCCCAGTGGTGGTTCCGGTAACACTACTGGCTCCGGTTCCATTACTGGCGGTGGTATACCATCTAAGGTAACCACAAGCGTTGTCTCTCGGTCACCGATGGCAATTTTATAGGTGTTCTCTTCCAGCGGTATAAAGGTGAATTCTACATACTTCACGTCGCGGAGTGGATCCGCACATGCGATCGTGCCCTTTAAGGTGACGTCCTGAGAGTCTACGATTTCGTCATTGATTTTTAGATTGGCTGTATAAGTTCCGTCTTCATAACTTAGGTTGCTGATAGCAGCTGTTATGGTCACTGTTTGACCAACAGTAGTTTCAGCTGGCTCAACTTTCATATCCGAGACCGAAAATACGGCCTCCGCCATGGCTGACGATGCCGGTACAAGGAGTAGTATGCCGACCACGAGCAGAAGAATTTCGCTTTTCATGGTTTCGCCAATTATTTTAATGCTAACTTAAACTATACTACTAAAGTAGGGGGTGTTTAACCCATAGGGCTCTAGTAGCCAAGATGATTCTATTGACGAACCTGGCCCTCACAAACCTGATTCGCAAATTCACATCCCGCCGCTGCACTTTTTTGTCTAGACTATCTCTGTATCTGATATGGTGAATCCAAAGAGATGCTTTCGTCGATGCCATCCATAAAGAGCTGCTGCTGGATTATGACCAGTAACCCTGTCTTTTACAATCAGCGTTGAGACCGGAGCCTGAGAATATTGGCTAAATAGAATATCGTGCCCCATGCATAAACCAATAATGAAGTTTAATTCGGTCTTTTCCTTATTTAGTATTTCTGCCTGTGCAATTGTATGGCACGTCGAAGCACTATACCCTTGAACTTCTGGTACTCCGCGCTTCGTCGCATCGGCTCCACCAATCTGGCAACCAACAGTATATACTTTAAATCCCTCCTTAGTGAATAGTCTGACTAATAAATCTAGCTCACTAACCATTGATACACAGGCAGCAAAGCCTATTTTCCGGAGCTTTAATTCCTTTGCATATAAGAGAGCTTCCTCAATACGTGGCGTCATGCCATCATTATGTGCTCTTACAACACAAGCCGCTTTGTAGATATCAACGACACCTTTCTTTGAGTATTCCTTAACTGATCTGTCTAGTTCATCAGAGTAAATATTAGCTTCACAATATGTTGGTATCTTACCTCTATCGTCCCGCCAGCACCCTTGCTGTACACACAGGCATCTCGATGTTTTCTTGGTAGCCATGGACATGCCTCCTTCATTTCAGAAAACTATCTTTGCCTGAACCCTACCACATAGGGTAGAATACTTACAAATCCCGTCATCGACAAACACTAGACACAGGGCTAAACGCAAGCCCCACACAACCTAGCCTGAGGAGATAAGACAAAGAGTCCTTTTGAAAGACTAAATGTGATGTAGTAAGGGCACTGGAATCGCTATGTAAGCCAATGGCAAAAACTTCTTTACTGGGCCGAAAAAAACTTCTATAGACAGGAGGAACAAAAATGAATAAGCAGATAACCATTCCAATTATTAGTGTTCTGGCGATCGGAGTTATTATCGCCGGTGTCCTTTATGCCCAAGGGACTGGCAAACTAAAAGATGCTCAGGATGAAATAGCTGGTCTAGAAGGGAACGTTTCTACTCTACAAACAGAACTAACTGCATCAGAAGCTGAAGTCTCTTCCCTGGAAGCTGAAGTCTCTTCCCTAGAAACAGGCCTGGCAGCAACGGAAGTAGAAGTCTTAGCTTTAAAAACTGACCTGACAATGGCAGAAGAGCAAGTCTTAACTTTAGAGGCAGACCTGACTGATGCGGAAGCCAAGGTCTCTGCCCTGGAAGTGGACCTAGCGGCTGCAGAAGCCAGGGTCTCAGACCTAGAAGCGCAAGCCTCAGATCTCGAGGCAGAGGTTTCAGCGCTGGAAACAATTCTGGTGGACGCAGGGTTGCTAGTAACCGTTCCTGATGCCAATCTTGAAGTTGCCATTCACGAGGCAATCTATTATGCCACTGCACCGGGTAGTCAGGGACAAGCTATTTTTGAGAATATATGCGCAATGTGCCACACCATCGGTGACGGTATACTAGTTGGTCCTGACCTTAAGGACGTAACCAGCCGCCGGGATAGAGACTGGCTTATCAGCTTCATTACCAGACCAGATCAGCTCATTGCTCAGGGAGACCCTCAGGCCATACAACTTCTTGAGCAATATAACGGTATGCTCATGCCTACTTTTGGACTTTCTGAACAGGAGGCGGAAGCAACTCTAGTGTATATTGAGATGGATATCCTTCAGGTTCCATTCGTAGACAGGCCTGAAGGTCCAATTTCCACTTACGACCTTGAAGCTATCACCGTATTGGCTGCCCGGGCGGGAGGTATCTCGGATCTCACTAGCTTGGAATATTTTCTAAATCTACAAGAGCTTTACCTTGAGGGCAACAGCATCGGCGACATCTCAGCCTTAGCCGGTCTTACCAACCTAGAGGTGCTTCACCTTTCGGGCAACAATGTCAGTGACATTTCAGCCCTGACCGACCTAACTAACCTGGAGGTACTTTGGGTTGATAGCAACAACATCAGCGACACCTCATCACTGGCTGGTCTCACTACTCTGGTGGGGCTTGATCTTGCAGGCAACAATATCGGTGATATCTCAGCCTTAGCCAACCTTAGTAACTTGGAGGAGCTTGTGCTTTGGCAAAACAATGTCAGTGACATCTTATCACTGGCCGGGCTGACTAATCTAGTGGGGCTTGACATTGGGGACAACAATATCAGCGACATCTCAGCCTTGTCTGGCCTAACTAACCTGGAGGTACTTTGGGTTGATAGCAACAATATCAGCGACATCTCATCACTGGCTGGTCTCACTACTCTGATGGGGCTTGATCTTGCAGGCAACAATATCAGTGATATCTCACCCCTAGTGGCAAACAGCGACTTTTCGGAGGGGGACTTTGTGAATTTGAGTGGTAATCCCCTGAGCCCCACCTCAGTGGATGTCTATATTCCCCAGCTTGAGGAAAGAGGGGTCAATGTAATATATTAGAAGTCAGAACAGTGCAAACCAGGAGATATAATCAAATGACAATGTCCTATGGACAGGAGGAACAAAAATTAATAAATGGATAGCCATAGTCCTTCCAATTATTAGTATTCTGGCAATGGGGGTTTTAGTACTGGGGGTTGTCTATTTTCGGGAGACTAACAAACTAAATGATGCTCAGGCTGAAATAGTTACCCTGGAAGGGAATGTTTCCACTTTGGAAGGTAATATTTCAGCCCTAGAAGTGAACCTGGTTGATGCAGAAGCAAGGGTATTAGCTCTGGAAGCAGAGTTGCTAGTAACCTTCCCTGACGCGAATCTTAAAGCTGCCATTCACGAAGTTATAGGCAAACCCCAAGGTCCAATTTACAAGTCCGACCTCGAGTCCCTCACCACTCTCGAAGTTCGGGGGGCTCTCGAAGTTCGAGGAAGCGTTACCTCGGATCTCACCGGCCTGGAATATTGCACAAACCTGGAAGAGCTTAGCCTTGGGATCAACAATATCAGCAACATCTCACCCCTAGCCGGTCTTACCGACCTGACCGAGCTCAGCCTTCAGAGCAACAACATCAGTGACATCTCAGCCTTAGCTGGTCTTACTAACCTAGAGGCACTTAACCTTGGGAACAACAACAGCAGTGACATCTCAGCCTTAGCCGGTCTTACTAACCTGAGGTCGCTTGCCCTTGAGGGCAACAACATCAGCGACGTTTCACCACTGGCCGGGCTTACTAATCTAGAGACGCTTGGCCTTAGGGACAACAATATCAGCGATATCTCATCCTTAGCCGGTCTTACCAACCTGCAGGAGCTTTACCTTAATAACAACGATATCAGCGACATCTCAGTACTGGTAGCAAACAGCGGGCTTTCGGCGGGGGATACTGTGTATTTGAGTGGTAATCCCCTGAGCACCACCTCAGTAGATGTCTATATCCCACAGCTTGAGGAAAGAGGAGTCAATATAATATATTAGAAGTCTAATATGACACCTCGACTGTTTTACGAATAATAAAACGGCTTTGAATACCGCTGATATACATCTTCTAAGCCTCTTTGCAGTCTTGTGATTTCCCTTGTTGTGTGCTATAGAAACAACTTAAATCAACATATCCTAACTGTTGTTTTGGCGTTAAGAAAATAGCTCAGAGCGGGTATTGACAACTACCTGAC
>NZEH01000029.1 GCA_002690375.1 Dehalococcoidales bacterium | reverse complement strand
ATATTATGTTAACAGGTGACTCTTTTACTCAAGGATATGATGTTCAAGCGGATGAAACCATAAGTGCAGTGCTAAGAAATTTAGGTTTTACTGCAATAAGTATTGGAATGAATGGTAATGGTCCACTACGAGAATATGCTGTACTCAAGGAATATTCAGAACCCTTAACACCAAGTATTGTCTTCAGTATGCCTTGAGGGAAGAACGCACGAGTATCAGAAATAAATGTGACTTTAACTCGACTACTCGGAGACTTAGCTAAGAAAACTTTGTATCTTAATAATAATTTACTAATATTCTTATAAAAGTATTGACAACTAATCTAAAGTAGATTATAATACATATGACTACTGAACTAACCGAGGTAAAAGATGGCAGCTAAAGATTACTATAGCATACTGGGGGTTAGCCGCGGTGCCAGTGACAAGGAGTTAAAACAGGCTTTCCGCCGGCTGGCTAGAAAGTACCACCCTGATGTTAATCCCGGTGATGAATCAGCCGAAGCCAAGTTTAAGGAGATAAACGAAGCCTACGAGGTTTTGTCGGATAAGAAAAAACGCGGAAAATATGACCAGTTTGGCGACCAGTGGCAGTACGCCGACCAGTTTGCTAAAGCCGGCGGGCGGCAGACGCCATTTCATGGTTTTGATTTTAGTGACTTTGCTCAAAGCGGTAGCACCTTCCACTTTGGCAAAGGTAACTTAGATAGCTTATTTGATGAGCTACTGCGCGGTAGCCAAAGCACCACCTATACCCGCCGAGCACGCCCTAAGCGGGGTCGGAATATAGAGTATCCGCTTGAGGTAACACTGGAAGATGCTTATCACGGAACTAGCCGCATTCTTAGCCTAGAGGTTAAGGAGCCCTGTACTACCTGCCATGGTAGCGGCCAGATACAAAATATCCTCTGTTCGGTATGTCGCGGTTCAGGAACGGTACCACGGGTAAAGCGGCTTGAGGTCAAGATTCCAGCCGGAGTTAAGAGCGGGTCCCGAATACGCACTGCCGGCGAGGGTGAGCCAGGCCCTAGTGGCACCAAGGGGGACCTTTACCTGGTGGTATCAGTTAAGCCACACCAGTTATTTGAGCGCCGGGGTGATGATTTATATGTTANTGCCNCCGTACCCTTGGTGACAGCANTACTGGGNGGTGAGNTNCTGATACCTACCCTNAANGGNAAACTNGCACTAAAGATTCCACCAGAGACTCANAATGGAAAGNCCTTTCGCCTNGAGGGNCAGGGCATNCNNCATCTGGGTAAATCTTCCCGNGGCAGCCTGATAGCCAAGGTNAGNGTNGTACTACCAACCAACCTATCACCNNANGAGAAGGAATTATTTGAAAAGCTCANCAGCTTNNGNGCNANCTGATAACAANCTATATAAGCGAGGTTATTTATGAATAAGGATGACAGNCCACGCTATGTAATAAGCATCGCCGCCGAGATNCTNAGTACCCNGNCTTACACCCTGCGCTACTACGAAAAGGTAGGCATAATAAAGCCATATCGGTCACCGGGCAATATCAGGCTTTATTCAGATGATGATATAGCCCTGCTCCACCGAGTGATGACACTTATGGAAGACCTTGGAGTTAACCTAGCCGGGGTAGAGGTCATCTTGAGAATGTCTAAGCGCTTGGCTGAGCTCAAACAGGCCAATGAGGAGCTAAAGTCAGAACTAGAGAAACTAAGGAGGGCATAAGCTATGAAACAGGAGAGATTTACGGAACAGGCACAGGAGGCATTGGCTAACTCTCAAGAGCTCGTTCGTCAGTATCATTATAACCAGTGGGCTGTAGCGCATATCCTGCTGGCATTACTCCGGCAGGAGGGGGGCTTGGTTAGTGATATATTGAAGGAGCTCGAGGTTAATATTGAAACCGTGAGGCAGCAGGTTGAGGCGGACTTAGACAAGGTACCAAAGGTTACCTATGCGACAGGGCAAATCTACACTACACCAGAGGTTGCCCAACTATTGACCAAGGCTGGTGAGGAAGCCGACCGGCTCAAGGATGAGCTTATTGGCACTGAACACCTGCTGATTGCCATGAGTGGTGAGGAGAAGGGTGAGGCAGCCAACATCCTTCACAGCGCCGGTGTTAACCAGGAGAAGGTCTACCGAGCATTACAGAAGATTCGCGGCGGGCACCGAGTCACCGATGCTAGGGCAGAGAGCAAGTATCGTTCTCTGGAAAAGTATAGTCGTGACCTGACCGAACTGGCACGGGCGGGTAAGCTCGACCCGGTTATNGGCCGGGANGAGGAGATTAAACGGGTAATGCAGATACTCACCCGGCGTACCAAGAACAACCCGGTGATTGTTGGTGATGCCGGGGTAGGTAAGACAGCCATCGCCGAGGGAGTGGCTCAGAAGATTACCGCCGATGATGTCCCCGAATCGCTGAGGGGACGTAAGGTTATAGCTCTGGATATGGGGGCTCTGGTAGCCGGTAGCAAGTTCCGTGGTGAGTTCGAGGAAAGACTTAAAGCAGTTATAGATGAAGTTCGCCAGGCACAGGGTGAGGTAATACTATTCATTGACGAAATCCACACCGTTGTTGGCGCTGGAGCCGCTGAGGGAGCTATTGACGCCTCAAATATGCTTAAGCCAGCCCTGGCTAGCGGTGAGCTACAATGCGTCGGTGCCACCACTCTGGATGAGTACCGCAAGTTTATTGAGAAGGATAAGGCTCTGGAGCGGCGTCTCCAGCCGGTATTTGTCAGCGAGCCTGATATTGAGGCTACCATCAAGATACTTCGCGGGCTCTGCCCCAGATACGAGGCTCACCACAAAATCAAGATCAGTGACGGCGCCCTAGAGGCGGCGGCCCGCCTTTCTCAGCGTTACATCTCGGATAGATTTTTGCCCGATAAGGCGATTGACTTAATTGATGAGGCAGCCAGTAAATTGCGGCTTGACACTGAGAGTGCACCACCAGAGGTCAGGTCGCTAGAGAGCCAACTCAAACAACTGGCTAACGAAGAGGAAGCTGTCTCGCAGCGACAGGATTACGAGCATGCTGCCCAGCTCAAGACCGAGAGAGCACGCCTAGAAGAGGCCTATAATCAAGCTAAGAGCCAGTGGCTTCANCAGGAGAAAATTGATGAGGTAGTTGATGAAGAGAATATTGGCCGACTAGTCTCTAGCTGGACAGGTATCCCTGTGTCTCAAATATTGGAGGGCGAGGCCGAGAAACTGCTCCATATGGAGGAGCGGATTCACGAGCGTCTAGTAAATCAGGAGGAGGCGGTAAAAGCTATTTCAGAAGCCATCAGACGAGGCCGAGCCGGACTCAAAGACCCAAGACGCCCTATTGGCAGTTTTATGTTCTTGGGCCCCACCGGTGTTGGCAAGACCGAACTGGCTAGAACCCTGGCTTGGGTCCTCTTCGGTGACGAAAATGCTATGGTGCGCCTGGATATGTCAGAGTATCAGGAGAAGCACACGGTATCACGCCTAATCGGTGCCCCGCCGGGCTACATTGGCTATGAGGAAGGCGGACAACTGACCGAAGCTGTCAGGCGGCGTCCCTACCGGGTAATACTGCTAGATGAAATTGAGAAGGCACACCCAGAGATATTTAATAGCCTCTTGCAAATTCTTGATGACGGACGATTAACCGACGGTCATGGACGTACAGTAGACTTTAAAAACACCGTAATCATCATGACCTCAAATGCTGGCGTTGAACTTATTAAACGCCATATGGCTATGGGCTTTGCTACATCAAAAGACAAAGACAAAGCCCAAAAGAGTAGCTACGAGCAAATGAAGGAAAAGGTGATGGCTGAAGTGGGAAAGACTTTCCGCCCTGAGTTCATTAACCGAATAGACGAAATTATAGTTTTCCACGAACTGACCGAGGAACAATTGAGGAGCATTGTTGACCTACTGATAAAGGATTTGCAAAAGCGTCTGGCTGATCATAAGCTGGGAATTGAGATTACTGAAAAAGCGAGGTCATGGCTGGCTGAAGTGGGCTATGACCCGACCTATGGAGCACGACCCTTAAGGAGAGCTATTGAGCGCTATGTGGAAAATCCCCTATCAACCAAATTATTACAAGGCGAGTTCAGCCCCGGTGACATCGTCACCGTTGACTATGGGGCTGATGGTCTAATCTTTTCGATAAAAGAAGCCATCAAAGCCACCAATCAGTAAACCTACCGAAGACAAGGAGAAGAGTGGCAACTAATGCTACTAAGCGAAATAAACTAATGGCCGCCCTGAAAAGATGGGAGCATTGGGTTGGCATTTTGTCTGTCGTCTTCACCATAGCCCTGTCGGCACTTATTATCTTCAAATGGGAGGCCGTCCAAGCGCTTGAGGGTTATGGCTATGTGGGTGGCTTTATCATCAGCGCTCTGGGCGGCGCTACCGTTGTTGTTCCCGTGCCCATGATGGCTGTCCAGTTCGCTCTGGGTGGAGTACTCAACCCATTATTCGGGGCGGAATTTATGGCCCCAGTATTTGTTGGCGTAGTCTGTAGTTTAGGTGAAACCCTGGGTGCCCTGACTATTTACTTCACCGGTTATAGCAGCGGAACACCATTTGCCCATGCCGAGGCCGGTAGAATTCAAAGAGCCTATCTACGGCTGATGGGACTGATGGAGCGACATGGCTCCATAACACTATTTTTACTCTCAGCCATAATAAACCCCTTCTTTTATCCGGCAGCCCTAGCCGCTGGAGCAGTGCGATTCAGCATAAGAAGATACTTCCTTATCTGCTTTGCCGGTAAGACCATTAAATGCACCGCTATTGCCTATACGGGCTATTTCGGACTGCGAGGTATATTTAGCGCCCTAGACATCCCTTTGTAGAGTAAGCTACCAAAACAACACTTTAGATGTAAATCGTTGACCGATAAGCCACCAGTAGGCTATAATTGTAGATAGCAGACTTAGTTTACCAAAATTTAAGAGGTAGGCGGATTTGCACGAGGCTTGCGGCNTTTTTGGTATCTATGCCCCCGATGAAGATATAGCCCGGCTTACCTTTTTTGCTCTATTTGCTCTCCANCACCGCGGCCAAGAGAGCGCCGGCATTGCNACTACCGACGGCNAGACGCTCCAAGTCTACGCCAAAATGGGGCTGGTNTCCCAAGTATTTGNCGAGGAATCATTAANCCGGCTCACCGGTAATATTGCCATCGGCCATAACCGCTACTCCACCAGGGGTTCCAGCCGGAGTTCAAATGTCCAACCTATCATAGTCAACAATGCTTCAACTACTCTTGCCATAGCCCATAACGGCAACATCACCAATGCCGAACCCCTATTTAAAGAGCTATCCGATCATGATCATACTTTCCGCACCTCTACCGACACCGAAGTCATCGCCAACCTCATTCTCTCCTCTCCAGAAAATGACTTGCTGAGTAAGATAAGGTATGCTATGCGTCGTCTTTCTGGGGCATACTCCATGGTTATAATGACCAAGAACAGCGTCTTTGGAGTTCGTGACCCCCTCGGTGTTCGCCCCTTATGCTTAGGAACTATTAACGGTAACGGTTGGGTATTAGCCTCAGAAAGTTGCGCCTTTGACCATATCGGTGCCCGCTTTGTCCGAGAAGTTGAACCCGGCGAGATAGTTTCTATCACTGAGAACGGGGTTGAAAGCTACAAGGAAAGGACGGATAAGAACGCGTTCTGCATTTTTGAGTACATCTACTTTTCCCGCCCTGATAGCACTATCAATGGTCGGTTACTCTACTCGGCACGGCAGGCTATGGGCGCCGGCTTAGCTGAAGAACACCCCGTAGATGCCGATTTGGTTATCGGAGTGCCTGATTCAGCCACAGTGGCCAGTGCTGGCTATGCTTGGAAATCAGGTATACCGCCGGCTGATGGCCTTATTAAGAACCGCTATATGGGGCGCACCTTTATTGAACCTGACCAGCGAATGAGAGACCTCGGTGTTAAACTCAAGTTTAATCCCCTGCGTTCTNTATTAGAGAACAAGCGGGTAGTCCTAGTTGATGACAGCATCGTCAGAGGCACCACCACGCCACAGGTAATCAGGCTACTTAGGAAGGGTGGGGCTAAAGAGGTACATATGCGCGTCTGCGCCCCACCTATCCGCTACCCATGCTTCTTCGGGGTGGATATGGCTACCCGCTGGGAACTTATCGCCGCTCAGAGAACTATACCCCAAATCAGGGATGTTATCGGTGCCGATACATTAGGCTACCTGAGTGTTGACGGACTGATTAAGGCAATGGCTCTACCTAAGAATCTCTTTTGTCTTGCTTGCTTCACCGGTAAATATCCGGTACCGGTACAGCTTGAGATGGATAAGCTGGCACTGGAGACTCCGCCCACCGGTCAGCAATCCTCTTTGCCATAAAGACACTTGGGCAGGATATATCGGGAGGCAACCTCTCTTATGATGCCCTTACCGCCTGAGATTAAGAAGAAGGACCAAGCCCTTTACCAGTATAACCTGACCCTCTATTGCAATTGCAGCTGGGCTGTCCTAGTGCTATGATTAAGCTCGCCGATATCTGGGGACGGCTAATCCAATTAAATGGGGTTGATGAAATGGGCCGTACCTTAATACTGAGGGCGGCTATATNCGGCTTCAGTTTGGTGTGGTAACAATAAGTTATGTTGATTCTATGCTGATAACCATCAGGCTTTGGGTTATAGTAGCTCCTCTAGCGGCGGCTGCCGACCGAGGAAAGTGGTAGAATAAATGGTAACCACCCTCTCCGAGTAGATATTACACAGGAGGCAAGGCAGATTAAAGAAAGATATGCCACGGCTGGCGTTAATATTGCTGCTGCCGATAAAATTAAAGAGCTCATCGGCAAACATGCCCAGACTACCCTCCGCCCTGATGTGCTGGCTGGTCCGGGGTTCTTTGGCGGGCTTTTTGAGCTTAAGGGTTATAAGCGGCCGGTTCTGGTCTCCAGTGTTGATGGGGTCGGCACCAAGATCAAAATTGCCTCAGCANTGAAAAGGCACGACACCATCGGCATNGACTTAGTTTGCCACTGTGTNAATGATATACTCACCTTAGGTGCTGAGCCGCTTTTCTTTCTAGACTATATCGCCATGGGCAAGCTTGTGCCAGAGCAGCTAGCAGCTGTCGTCCAGGGACTATCTCAGGCATGCCGCCAGGTCGGCTGTGCCATCATCGGTGGTGAAACAGCTGAGATGCCAGGACTATATACCGGGAAAGACTACGACCTGGTGGGTTTTATCATCGGCGCAGTAGAGAAGGAGAAGCTGATAACCGGGAAGACGATTGGGGCCGGTGATGCCATTATCGGTCTTCCCTCCAGCGGACTCCACACTAATGGTTACTCCCTAGTGCGCAAGCTCTTTGGCGAAACCTCTTCGGTACTACATACCTACTATCCAGAATTGGGGCGGAGCCTAGGTGATGAGCTCCTTGAACCCCATCGCTGTTACTATAATGAACTGAAACCCCATCTTTCGCTTATTAAGGGTATGGCACATATTACTGGCGGCGGTTTAACCGGCAATATACCACGGGTCCTACCCAAAGGTATGTCAGTAAAAATTGACAGTAAAGCGTGGACTTTACCCCCCATCTTTAAACTCATCAAGAAGCGGGGCAACGTGGCTCAACAAGAGATGTACCAGGTATTTAACATGGGTATCGGCATGGTGCTCATCTGCTCACCTGAGAATGCCGACCGAATAAGAAAAGCTCTATCCGAAGCTAAAGTTATTGGCAAGGTGGTCAAAACTGGAGGGAAAGAAAGGGTAACTATCAAGTAGATAATGGGGTGCTTAAGAGGGGAAAAGTCCCTAGGAGAAATCCCCATCAAGTCCCCTCTGCCTTCGCCGAAGCGGCTTGCCTTCGCTGAAACTTTAGCGCAAGCAGGCTTTGCTCAAGAGGGAGAACTTCTCCCTTTCTTAAAGGGATTCATCCTGAAGGTTTCGGCATGAGATCATCTCAACGGTTCACCCTGAAGTGATACAGGAGGCAAGGTTAAAAGTACGAAAAGAGGCTAGCCAAAACGAAATAAGGACACAAGCAAAATAGCTTCCAAGTGCGGTTTAACGACCAAAATCTGCAAGAGCTAGACCTATAAATACACCAGAACAGAAAAGCAATCGGAGGTTTTCATGAGAGCCATTATAAGTGTCTCAGATAAAAGCGGGTTAGCCGATTTTGCCTGGGGCTTAAGCAAGCTGGGATTTGAGATATTCTCCACTGGTGGCACCAAAGGGGCACTTGAAGCGGCCAGGGTACCGATAAAAAGCATCTCGGAGATTACCGACTTCCCCGAGATTCTAGGCGGTCGGGTAAAGACCTTGCACCCCAAAGTTCACGGCGGCTTATTGGCCAAGCGTAATCTTAAAGCCCACATGGCTGAACTTAGCAAAAATGATATTGGGCTTATTGATCTGGTAGCCGTCAACCTCTATCCCTTCGTCCAGACTGTATCCAAAGAAGGAGTTACCCTTGATGAGGCACTAGAGAATATTGATATCGGTGGCCCAACCATGCTCCGGGCGGCGGCCAAGAACTTCCCCAGCGTTATCGTGGTGGTAGACCCGGCCGACTACCAAGTGGTCTTAGAAAAACTGGTGCAGGGAGACTTAGATACGGCTGAGCGTAAGCGACTGGCACAGAAGGCTTTCCAGCACGTCGCTGTCTATGATACCGCTATTTCTCAATACCTTAGACAGGGTATGGTTGGTTTCCCTGATGAGATGACCCTAGCCCTAAAGAAG
>NZEH01000028.1 GCA_002690375.1 Dehalococcoidales bacterium | reverse complement strand
CGTGGCTTCTTCCCCGGTGAAGAGGGAGGCGCTGTCCTTGGGGCTACCGCTGGTGCAGCCGGTTAGCTTTAAGCCAGCAGAGGTAACGCTCAAGCTGGCTGGCTTTCATCCAGATGTTATAGTAGTGGCTGCCTTCGGTCAGATTCTGCCCCAGAAAGTCCTAAAGCTTCCCAGATACGGGTGCCTTAATATACACCCCTCCCTTCTACCCCGGCACCGAGGGGCTTCGCCGGTGGCGGGGGCTATCTTGGCTGGGGATGAGTTTAGTGGTGTTAGCATTATGCTGATGGATGCTGGTTTGGATACCGGACCGGTGTTGGGGAAGGCGCAGATTCCAATTTCGGCATGGGATAACACCGGCTCACTTACTGCCAAGCTGTCCCTGATAGCGGCTCACCTTCTTAGGGAAGTTTTATCCGGCTACTTAAGGGGCGAGCTTACCCCCCAGCCTCAGGATGAAGCCGGAGCCACCTATTCAAGTACACTCTCTAAGGAAGTAGGTTTGATTGACTGGTGCCTTCGAGCGGTGGATATCTGGCGGCAGATACGTGCTTTCTATCCCTGGCCTGGGGGCTACACCCGATGGCGGGGGAAAGTACTCAAGATTCTTGAGGCGGTACCACTATCTGATATAAAGGCAGTTCAGGCGGGACAGGTAGTGGCTCTTCCAATTCCGACTAGAGAAGGACCAAAGTCTGGCTTTGGCATAAGTACCGGTGACGGGGTTTTAGGCATCCTAAAAGTGCAACTGGAAGGGAAGCGGGCGATGCCGGCGGCTGAGTTCTTGAGGGGACAGCGCCAGTTCATCGGGACGGTACTACCAGCTTAAAGCGAAGAGCATAAAGCACCTTCTTTATAGATGCCGGTAACCAATAGTAGTACTTGGCAAAGTTGCTGGTTCTACGACTTCCGGTGACAGCCTCGTTTATTGCCTAACCTAAGACCAATCTGTATAATCTAAGGTAGCAAGACGAGGAGGTTACTTTGTCTTTGCCTCAAAACTTAAGCCAGTTTAACACCTTGGTAGATATCATCGCCCGCTTAAGAGCCCCCGACGGTTGCCCTTGGGACAGAAAGCAAAGCCATGCCTCGCTTAGAGAATGTCTGCTGGAGGAATGCTATGAGGTACTGGAAGCTCTGGATGAGGCTGACTCAGGTCGGCTTTGCTTTGAGTTGGGTGACCTGCTGCTGCAGGTGGTTTTCCATGCCCAGATTGCTGCTGAAGCCGGAGAATTTGACTTGGCTGATGTCTTAAACGGCATACGTAGTAAGCTAATTCGGCGCCACCCTCACGTCTTTGGCGGACTCAAGGTAAAAGACTCCGATGAGGTGCTTGCCAACTGGGAAATCTTAAAAGAAAAAGAGAGAAAGGCTGAAACCTCTATGCTGGCTGGTGTACCCAGAGAGATGCCGGCATTAGCTTACAGTCAGGCGGTACAGAGCCGGGTGGCTCGGGTTGGCTTTGACTGGGATGATTTAGCTGGTGTTATTGATAAGCTGACTGAGGAGGTTAATGAGTTAAGGCAGACTGAGAATAAACAAGAGAAGGCGGCCGAGTTTGGCGACCTCATGTTTACCTTAGCTAATATCGCCCGCCGGCAGGACATAGATTTAGAGGCGGCGCTAAGGCAGGCAAACCAGCGGTTTTTTAAGCGCTTCTCATGTATGGAGGAGCTCTGCCGGAAGCGTGGCTTGAGCTTTAGTAAGCTTTCCTTTGATGAGCAGAATGCCTTGTGGGAGGAGGCGAAAAAGAAGACGGAGGGATAAGAGGAAAAAAATCGAGGCGAGAGGATGTACACTTCCTCTAGCCAGAAGCCGGTAGAGTTACTGGTCGGGGCGAGAGGATTTGAACCTCCGACCTCAGCGTCCCGAACGCTGCGCGCTAACCAGGCTGCGCTACGCCCCGATAGTCTTTATTATAAGCCCATAGACGAAGTGAGACAAGTATAGAAGGGATGAGGTGGGAGTTGAGGTATCAAGGGAGGGGAATAAAAGGGGTGGGTTACCAAATAATAAGCGAACGCTATGGTAATTTTATCTTCCCACCCACCCACCCTCGGGGATTAGTTATGAGGGGAGACTGGTGAAATACTGCGTTTTAATAATTGATGGCGCCTCTGGCTGGCCACTTCCTAAGCGTGGTGCTAAGACCTGCCTTGAGCTGGCGCAAACTCCAAACCTTGATGCTATGGCTAAGGAAGGTACTCTGGGGCTTATCCGCACTGTGCCGACAGGAATGGAACCGTCAAGTGCTTGTGCCTGTATGTCGGTTCTGGGCTATGACCCCAAACTCTACTACCGGGGTCGAGCGGCTATTGAAGCCAGAAGCATGGGTATTCCCATTGATAGTGGTGAGGTCGTCTTCCGCTCAAATCTAGTGGCAATTAAGGATGGCCGAATGTGGAGCTATAGCTCAGGTCATATCAGCACTGGTGAGGCGGCGAAGCTCATTGAGGCACTGAATGAAAACTTGGGCAGTGACCGGATTCACTTTTACCCTGGTGTCGGCTATCGGCATCTTTTAAAGCTAAAAGGGCGGGAGGATACACTGCTGGCTAGTTGTACTCCGCCACACGATATTCCAGATAGGCCCATCGGTGAATTTTTGCCCCAAGGTCAGGGCAATGGTATTTTAAGAGAACTGATGTTAGCCTCAGAGGCAGTACTCAGGGAGCATCCGGTAAATATAGCCAGGAAGACTCGTGGTGATATTCCAGCGACAATGCTCTGGCTTTTCTGGGGTTCTGGACAGATTCCAGAGATGCCGGCATTTAAACAGGTTTATAGTCTTAGAGTGGCGGCAACATCTGCGGTTGATGTTGTCCGCGGCTTAGCCCGAATGATGGGCATGGTGGTATTGGAGATACCTGGGGTGAAGGATGGTCTGGACAATGATTTTGCCGGCCAGGCCGCCGGGGCTTTGGCAGCACTTAACGAACATGACCTAGTAGTCATCCATATTGAGGCGCCGGATGAAGCGGCTCATACAGGCTCCGTTGATGACAAAGTGGAAGCAATCCAGCGCGTTGACGGGGAGGTTTTAAGCCGAATCCATGCCTATAAAGGAGATAACTTAAGAGTGCTGGTTATGCCTGACCACTCAACTCCGATTGAGGTCCAGACACATAGAGATGACCCGGTGCCGTTTCTGCTGTGGGGACCCGGTTTTACCGCAAATGGCGCTGGGAGATTCACTGAGGCCGAGGCAAAAAGGACTGGCTTTTTCATTGAGGACGGGTATAATATTATGGGGAAACTGGTAGGGTGAAATAAACTTGTGGCTTTAATTATCCAAAAATACGGTGGCTCGTCGGTGGCTGATGCGGAGCAGATTAAGAGTGTAGCTCGGCGAATAGCTACCACCAAGGCTCAGGGTAACCAGGTGGTCGTTGTCGTCTCAGCGATGGGGAAGACCACCGATGANCTAATCAAACTGGCTTATCAGATTACAGACCAGCCCAGAGCNCGTGAGCTTGACCTTCTACTTTCNACTGGTGAGATTGTGGCCAGTACTCTGCTGGCGATGGCGTTAAAATCCTTGGGTTATGCGGCTATCAGTCTTTCTGGTGCCCAAGCCGGAATACAGACTGACGCTGCCTATAGCCGGGCTCGAATTCTAAAGGTTGAGCCCGAAAGGGTGGTTGAGGAGCTGAAAGCAGGTAGCGTTGTCATTGTTGCCGGCTTTCAAGGGATTACCGAGGAACTGGATATTACTACACTGGGGCGGGGTGGCTCGGATACTACGGCAGTAGCTCTGGCGGCAAGTTTAGGGGCAGAGGTATGTCAGTTATATACTGATGTTGAGGGTGTCTATACTGCTGACCCGCACTGGGTTCTTCAGGCTCGCCCTTTAGCCGAGATTGGCTATGAGGAAATGCTGGAGATGGCAAGCTATGGCGCTAAGGTGCTGCACCCTCGGGCAGTTGAGCTGGGAGAGTTATATAAAATCCCTATTTTGGTAGCCGCTAGCTTTTCTGAGAGTCCGGGTACATTAATTCATGGAGGGGCGTCTATGGAAGTACGAAATAAGGTGACAAGTATAGCTTTTGACCTAAATGTGGCTAAGCTAACGGTGGTTGGAGTTCCTGACCGACCGGGTATTGCCGCCTCTATCTTTGAATCGTTAGCTTCTGCCGGTATCAGTGTTGATACCATTGTTCAGAACGCTAGTATTCGGGGTATTACCGACCTGACCTTCACTGTTGCTAAAGGTGACCTAGAAAAGGCAATGGAGGTGGTAAAATCTATAGCTGACTCAATTGGCGCTAAGCAATGTGTTAGTGATGCTAAGCTGGGCAAGGTTAGTGTCATAGGCACTGGCATGCAAAACACCCCTGGTTATGCCGCCAGAATGTTCAGTGCCCTTAGTGAGNAGGAGATAAATATCCAGCTAATCACTACCTCAGAGATAAGGATAACCTGTATAATTTCTGAGGCCAAGGTTGAGGAGGCGGTTCGGGTCTTGCACCGTGCNTTTGAGCTGGAGCAAGCAGATTAAATTAGGGGGATGAAAGCTATTATTTCCCCTTCAATATTGGTCTTGCCAGCCCGCTTAGACAGCGACTACTTCCTTAACTTCGGGGAGATCTTGCTTTAGGGTTCGTTCAATCCCCATCTTCAAGGTCATAGTGGACATAGGNCAGCCAGCACAGGCNCCAGTTAGTTTTATTTTGACNGTGCCGTCGTTAACATCAACCAATTCAACATTGCCGCCATCNGCCACTAGGGCAGGACGAATCTTATTTAATGATGCCTCAACTTTTTCTCGCATTANAATATACCTCCCGTTAGACGTGAAAGCTTTTATTTGTAAGCATACTAGAGCCTATCATAGCTAGGGTGGTTTGTCAATTTTAGAACTTTTTAATAAATGCCTTGTTGGTGGTAGATTCTGGCTTGTTTAGCAAGTCTGGCTAAGGTAAAATAGTAGACAGTAGGTTTAAATAGAGCGACAGTGATAAAACGAAGAACAGGGGNCTCGATTAAAAGATGGTTTTAGGTAAAGTTAGACAAATAAACATTGAAGATGAGATGAAGAGTTCCTATCTTGACTATGCCATGAGTGTCATTGTTTCCCGTGCTTTACCCGATGTTCGGGATGGACTAAAGCCGGTGCACCGACGCATTCTTTATGCTATGGATGGCTTGGGGCTTAGCCACTCAAGCCCTCATAAGAAGAGTGCTCGCGTTGTTGGTGATGTATTAGGTAAGTATCACCCCCATGGGGATACTTCTATTTACGATGCCATGGTGCGTATGGCGCAGGACTTCTCTATGCGCCATGTGCTTGTTGATGGGCAGGGCAACTTTGGCAGTATTGATAATGACCCACCGGCGGCCATGCGTTATACCGAGGTGCGCCTGACTGAACTTGCCGAGCAGATGCTGGTTGATATTGATAAGGATACTGTTGACTTTATGCCCAATTTTGATGCTAGTCTTAGAGAGCCGATGCTTCTGCCTAGTCGGCTACCTAATCTACTGGTTAGCGGTAGTTCCGGGATTGCTGTTGGCATGGCGACCAATATCCCGCCTCATAATCTAGGGGAGGTGTGTGATGCTATAACCTGTCTTCTTGATAACCCTGAAGCCGCCGTTGATGAGCTTATGGAGTTTGTTAAGGGGCCTGATTTTCCTACCGGCGGTATCATTCTGGGACAAGATGGTATTAGAGGCGCCTATGCTACCGGGCATGGCCGGATAGTGGTTCGGGCCCGGGCCTATACGGAGACTGCTTCCGGGACTGGACGCCGTCAAATAGTGGTCACCCAGCTACCTTATCAGACGAATAAAGCGGCTCTGGTGGAAAGAATAGCTCAGCTGGTCAAGGATAAGAAGATTACTGGCATCAGTGAACTGCGGGACGAGTCAGACCGACAGGGTATGCGCATTGTTATTGAGATTAAGAGAGAAGGTCAAGTTGAACAGGTCTTAAACAGCCTTTATAAATATACTCCTATGCAGTCTGCTTTCTTTGCCAATATGCTGGCTTTAGTTTCCGGTCAGCCCCGGGTAATCAGCCTTAAGGAGGCGCTTTCCAATTATATAGACTTTCGTCGTCAGGTTATCACTCGTCGCTCCCGCTTTGAGCTGAAAGTGGCTAAGGGCAGGGCTCACATCTTGGAGGGGTTTAAGATTGCCTTGGACAATATAGACAGGGTGGTGGACACTATCCGAAAATCGGGCACCATCGAGACAGCTCGTCGTAATCTTATGACTAATTTTGGCTTAGCTCAAGCTCAGGCTCAGGCCATTCTTGAGATGCAGTTACGCCGACTGGCTAACTTGGAGCAGCGCAAACTCCTTGATGAGTATGCCGAGTTGGTAAAAACCATTGCCTATTTGGAGGACCTGCTGGCTAACCTCAAGAGGATGCTTCTTCTGATAAAGGAGGAAGTGGCTGAGGTAAAGTCAAAATTTAGTGACCGACGGCGAACCGAGATAGTTGCCGAGGGTATGGCCGAATTTAGTGAGGTAGACCTTATTCCCCACCAAAGGATGGTAGTAACGCTTTCTAACCGGGGATTTGTCAAGCGGGTCCCGTCCCGTGCTTACACGCCGCAGCATCGTGGTGGCAAGGGCATCATTGGCATGGTAACTAGGGAGAAAGATGCGGCTAGGTTTTTGGTGGTGACTGACACCCATGATAACCTGCTGTTCTTTACCAATCGGGGTCGAGTCTTCTCCATTAAGTGCTACGAGATCCCGGCTGATAGCTCCCGGGTGGCTAAAGGGATGGCGGTGATTAATCTTTTCCCTATCCCTGATGGAGAGCGGGTTACGGCGGTGATAGCTGTAAGTGAGTTTAAGCCGGGTAGCTACCTACTCTTGGCTACTTGCCGCGGAGAAATAAAGAAGACAGCTATGGAGAATTTCAACTCGGTGCGAAGTAGCGGGCTTATTGCTATGAGCCTTGAGAAAGGTGATGAATTGGTGGCGGCATGTCTGGGCACTGACTCGGATGACATCATCCTGGTGACTGAGAAAGGTCAGTCAATCAGGTTCGCTGTTAAGAGTTTACGAGCCAGCTTAAGGACTAGTGGCGGTGTGCGTGCCCTCCGGCTAGTAGCTGAGGATCAGGTGGTCAGTGTTGATATTGCTCATCCCGATGCCTTTCTGCTGATAGTAACTGATGGCGGCTACGGCAAACTCACTGCCGTTAACGACTATCCACGCCAGCACCGTGCCGGCAGTGGGGTAAGGACCTTTAGGACTATCGAGAAAACGGGTGCAGTAGCTGCCGCCAAGGTAGTAACCCAGTCGCAGCAGCTTATGATTATATCGGCTGATGGCATTATCACCCGCACCCCGGTGAGGGAAGAAGACCCCAGAAAGGGCATCACCGTTCAGGGCAGGAGCACACAGGGGGTGCGGCTGATGAGGCTTGGCCATAGTGATAGCGTGGTTGCCATTGCCACCCTTGACTAGGTCTTGGTCTAATCTAAAGCTAACCGCTGCTTCTTTCGGCAATCTGGTTGCCATCTCTCTAGCCCGCAGGTACTACAGGCTTCAAGCCGGCAGTCTGGAGTTTCTTTACCCTCTAGGGCGCGCTGGTATTCTCGCCTAAGAAAAGCCGGGCGGAGCCCAACGTCAATGTGAGCCCAGGGTAAAGGCTCATCAAGGGGGCGCTGTCGCTGGGCGTAGAATCCGGGCTCAAGTTCGGCTTCTCTGAAGGCACCTAGCCAGATTTGGTAACTGAAGTGCTCACTCCAGCCATCAAAGCGTGCCCCCATCTGCCAAGCTCGGTAGATAACCTTACCCAATCGCCTGTCTCCTCGTGACAGTATTGCCTCAAGCAGACTTGTTTTGGTATCCGGCCACGATAGTCTGATTCCTTTGCGGTGTAATCCTTGCTTAAGTAGTTCATGCTTGGCCATTAGCCCNGGTTCGCTTTCCTGAGCCACCCACTGGAAGGGTGTATGGGGCTTGGNGACGAAAGTAGATAGGCTGACCCTTATCTGTGGTCTCTTTCCTGAGGCTTTCCTGCCTAGTGAGTGGACTCTATTTACTAGATGGATAAGGCTCTTTATATCATCAGTAGTCTCTTCAGGCAGACCGAGCATGAAATATAGTTTTAGGCTTGTCCAGCCTCGGTTAAAGGCAGCGGCTGCCGTTTCCATAAGCTCGTCTTCTGTGGTGCACTTGTTGATTACCCGTTGCAGGCGCTGGCTGCCGGCCTCAGGGGCGAAGGTGAGTCCGCTCTTCCAGCGAGAGGGAAGGGAGTCTATCAGTTTTACCGAGGTACTATNAATGCGCAAACTGGGTAGTGACAGGGCAAGATTTTGGTTGCCATAGNGTTGGGCTATGCTGGCTACCAGCTCATTAATATGGGGGTAATCACTGGTGCTTAGTGATACTAGTGAGACCTCTTTGTAGCCACAGTTGGCGATAAGCTCACCTACCGCTTGGAGTATCTCTTCCTGAGGACGTTGGCGCACCGGACGGTAGATTATACCTGCTTGGCAGAAGCGGCAACCCCGGCTACAACCCCGACTGATCTCTATCGCCCCCCGGTCATGGACTGCCTCAATAAAGGGGACTACTGGTTTGGTGACTGGCGGCGGCAGTTTGGCTATCAGTTGCCGCTGAATTCGAGGACTAGCCTCGGCTACGGTGGGGGTAATACTTTTAAATAAACCATCAGACTGATAATCTACCTGATACAGGCTGGGCACATAGATGCCGTTGATGGTAGCTACCCTGCGAACTAGCTCTTGCTTTGATACTTTTTCGCCCTTCCGTTTCCAAGCTCGGAAGCAGGAAATTAGCTCAGACAAAACCTCTTCTGCCTCCCCGATAACAAAAAAGTCAATAAAGTCAGCCATCGGCTCCGGGTTTAAGACTGAGCTACCGCCGGCGATTACTACTGGATGGGAATCATCCCTCTCGGCGGCAAGGAGCGGTATCCCTGAGAGGTCAAGCATGTTTACTACATTGGTATAGGTCAGTTCGTAGCCCAACGAAAAGCCAATAATATCAAAATCCTTTAAGGGGTGACCCGTTTCTAGGCTTTGAAGCGGCGTTTTGGTGGCTCTCATGGCGGCTTCCATATCCACCCAAGGGGCAAACACCCNCTCGGCAAGGACATCTGGNTGGCGGTTAAAAAGCTCATAGAGGATGGGNAGAGCTAGGTTTGACATGCCGAGCTCATAGNTGTCAGGGTAGGAAAGAGCAATCTTTAGCTCCGCTTTTTGCCAATCTTTTAAAACGGCGTTCCACTCACCCCCGGTATAGCGGGCTGGCTTACTTATCTGATATAGAATACTCTCCGGATAGCTCAATTGGCTGCCTCCAGACTGCTTAATTATAGTCTTGGTGTTCTTTGCGCGCAAATAGGCGAGGGAAGTCTTATTTTGACGTCTGGGACTCATTCGTCTAAAATAGTGCTGCAGTGAAGAAGGAGAGCAGAGTGGAACACCTTTGGGCGCCGTGGCGTACTCAGTATGTTCAGAAGGCAAAAGAGGGCGACTGTATCCTGTGTCAAAAAGTGGCCGAAAATAATGACGAGCTAAACTACATACTCTATCGTGGAGGTAAAAACTTTATCATTATGAATGCCTATCCCTATAACACGGCTCACCTAATGGTAATCCCCTACCGCCATATAGCTAATCTGGACAAGCTTACTGAGAGAGAGCGGGACGAGCATTTTGAAATAGTCAGTCGCTGTGTCCTGGTTTTGGGGCAGGTATTTTCTCCTGATGGCTTTAATATTGGCATAAACTTGGGCCGGGTAGCCGGTGCCGGTATTGACAAGCACATACATACTCATATTGTGCCCCGATGGGTGGGGGATACCAACTTTATGCCAATAACAGCTGATACAAAAGTAGTGAGTGAAGCACTGGCTGAAACCTACCAAAAGTTAGAGGGTAAATTCTAGCATAAAGCTCGTTTCTATCCCCCAGTATTAGCCTATTCTGATCCGTCCAGTCTCAGGGGTTTATGCTGAAGTGTCTCAATACTAATTAAACGGCAACTTTGTGTTTTATATTGCCGTTTAATTACAGCTCGTATAGCGAGCTACAGGAGACGAGAATAACTAAACCATACACGCAAAAAAGCAAATGGTTTGAGATAGAACACTTTTGTAGGTTTTCTATAACATTGATGGACCTATGCCTTGCTGTCTAAGCTCCACTTATTAAATCAAAAAAGTATTGACAAAGTGGGGAAGGTGTGCTAAGGTTTATTAGGTAACTAGTTACCGTATATTATAAGATACTGTTCGGCACAAACTATAAAAAAGATGGTTTATTAAAGATGAGACGGGTTTATATTAAAGAGCCGGTCTGTATGGGCTGTCACCTCTGCGAAGTGTATTGCCAGGCGGAGCATTCACAGTCANAGGACTTAATTAAGGCCTTTAATCGGGAGTCTCCTCAACCTTTACCGCGGGTGTGGGTTGAGGAAAGGAAACCGGTCGCCCTTTCGGTTAGGTGCTGTCATTGCTCTGAACCANCCTGTGTTTATGCCTGCCTTACCGGAGCTTTGCATAAGGATTCCAGCACCGGCATTGTCACCGTGGACGAGGAGAAATGCACGGGATGCTGGACCTGCATATTAGTCTGCCCCTTTGGGGCGATAAGGCAGGATGGGCAGCGGGGAAAGATAGCTAAGTGTGACCTGTGCCAGGGCAAGGAGTTGCCAGCGTGTGTAGCCAATTGCCCCAACGAGGCATTGATTTATGCAGAGGTTAAAGATGAGTGATGACAGAATGATTGCCATAGTTGATTATGGTGCCGGCAATCTGCGCAGTGTGGCTAACGCCATCACCAAGCTGGGCTACCGGGCAAAGATAACCAGTAGTTCGGATGAGATGTTTGACGCCTCGGTGGTTATCCTGCCTGGGGTTGGTGCCGCTGCTGATACCATGGAAAATCTTAAGGCATTGGGGTTGGTTAGCCCTATTCGTCAACTCATCGCTGAGGGACGTCCTTTCTTCGGCGTCTGTATCGGNTTACAGGTTCTCTTTAGNGGNACCGAGGAAGGTGGCGGNCACGAGTGTCTCGGNATTATTCCNGGGNGGGTGAGGAAGTTACCGCAAGGGCAAAAGATTCCACACATGGGCTGGAATCAGGTTAAACAGAAAATTTCCCATAAGGTGTTTGAGGGCATACCTGATTTTGCCAATTTCTACTTTGTGCATAGTTATTATGTAGCACCGGAGGACAAGTCGNTGGTAGCCGGNGAGACTAGCTATGGCATTTCTATAGGCAGTGTAATTGTCCGAGACACTTTGGTGGCGACCCAGTTTCACCCGGAAAAGAGCGGCCAGTTCGGACTAAAGATGTATGACAATTTCATAAAGCTTGCTATAGCGGCAGAGATAAGCCATAAATCAATAGCAAAGGGTGCATTTGATAACTCACCTATTGGTAGTAAATGGGAAGAACCTTCGTCGATGGAAGATAAAGAATTTACTAAACAACTTATTAGTAGAAAAAATAATAATTCACTTCCTAAGTGGGGAGAATGACAAAGAGTATAACAAAGGTAAAATATCTGCTTATCGGCAACTCAGCCGGTGGTATCGGTGCTGCTGAAGCCATACGTCAGGTGGATAAGCGGGGGGCGCTGGCAATTGTTTCTGATGAGCCTTATCCAGCCTACAGCCGACCGCTCATCTCGGAGTATCTGGCTGGGGAGTGCTCCTTGGAGAGAATGTTGTTTCGTCCGGCTGACTTCTATGAGAAAAATAAAATCCACACCTTTCTTGGTAGTAAGGTGGAGCGGCTTGATACTGATGCTCGCACCATTAGGCTAGATAACGGTAGAG
>NZEH01000027.1 GCA_002690375.1 Dehalococcoidales bacterium | reverse complement strand
GGCAATGCCTAATTTTATCAGTCGCCGCGTTCTTTCATCCAATGGCCCCCCTTGGTGGCAGCTAGCGGCGAGAGCATCATAGGCTCCAGTCACCTCAGGAAACTGCTTCTTGAATTTCTTGTATATGTCAGGTAAATAGCTCATCATAACCTCCTTTTCACTATCAAACAACTCACCTAATACTGGTATATGCCGTCTATTTCAGTCGCCCTTCAACCACTCTCCAGTTTATATTTTTGAAGAAGCCTTCTATATAGTCAACTCGCTTTAATCCATAATCAACGATGTAGGCATGTTCAAAGACATCCATTACTAAAACAGGGATACAACCAGCTGGATGGCCAGTCTCATGCTCATTAATCCACTGGTTAAAGAGCTTTCTAGTTTCATTGTCCTGATATAGAATAGCCCAGCCAATGCCACGTATCATTCCCGTACCTTTAAAATCTCTCTCCCAATTCTCATAGCTACCAAAATCCTCAGCCAGCTTTTTGCCCAACTGACCTGCTCTGTGTAGAAGAGGCCCCGTACCACCAAGGTTTTCGAAGTAATACTCGTGCAAGCGCATGCCATTAAACTCAAAACCCATCCGCCGCTTTAGTTCAGCATATTGCAGGCTGCCCAACTTGCCCTCTTCCAACATAGAGACCAGTAAGTCCATAACATTATTGGTATTGGTCACATAGCCCTGGTAGAGGGTAAAGTGGTTGTTAAGCAGGGTGTCACTGAAGCCATCCATACCAATGAGCTTGCTAAAGTCTTTTACCGTGTAAATCATTGATTCTCCCTCCTTTATTTAGTCTGGCGGTTCTTCCTCTTCCAGCAGGTTGCTAAATACCTCAGCATGGTATATCTCATGGTCCCGTATCCGAAGAAAAAGCTTTTTCAGATCCGAGTCTTGAGTCTCCTTAGCAGCGTGGTCATATTTGGCAGCCACCTCCGGCTCAATTTTGAGGTCAGCCTGGAGCATATCAACCGTCCTAGTTGATCTATCAACCTCGGCATGCTCAATCCTTGGGCTGCCACCACAATCAACCATTTCCTCGGCAAGCCAGCTTAAATGCTGCATCTCGTTGATAGCCTGGTCTTGCAGCTGCTTCTTGGCCTCTTCATCGGTTGTCATATACGAGTGCAATAAATACTGGAGAATGACGGTGTACTCATGCTCAATACCCCAGTTAAGAATTTGGGCCATTCTATCCTGGCGAGTACCCCTAAGGTCTTTGGTCCCTTCCTGTCGTACCTTCCCTACAAAGTTTTCAAATTGACCGCGGTGCGCTTCTTCATCAGACAGAATACGTCGTAGCAACAGTTTTATCTTGGAGTCTTGAGTAAGCTTAATATGCTCCTTATATTGGGCTATAGCGTCTTCTTCTAAGGACTCATTATTTTCCATCCACTCAGCCACAGACTTGCCTTCCATAAGCATCTTTCCCCTCCCTAGGCTGGGAGTGCCACCAAGCTCAACTATAGTTTCAGCCAACCAGTCCAGATGGCGCATCTCCTCACGGGAGATTGCCTCAATCTCACAAGCCATCTCCCCCTCACCGATAGCATAGGCATGGATGAGGTACTGAATGATAGCTCCATGCTCATTCTCAAGGTCTTTATTTAGTAGAGCGATAATTTTACTTTTGTCCATTAGCCCTCTCCATATCTCAGCAATCCATATATCGCTTAAAGCGTCTGGATATCATAAAAAGTTCCGACCCATGCTGTTTCATGCCTTTTCATCCCATTTTTCAAACTCACTCTTCCCCGCTCCACACACCGGGCACACCCAGTCATCGGGTAATTCTTCAAAGGGTGTTCCCGGTTTAATCCCGCCATCGGGGTCTCCCAGTTCCGGGTCATAGATATAGCTACAAATATTACATTCGTATTTTGGAGCCTTAGGAGCTGCTACCTTTTTCTCGTCAACATATGTGGGAGCTGCCCTGGAAGTGGTGCCTCGCTTAACCTGATGATAATACTCATAAGTCATACATTCTTTTTCTGCAATGACATCCGCACCTACCAGCTGCCCAATGAAAATAGTGTGGGTTCCCACGTCTACTTCCTGAATTACCTTTACTTCTAGATAAGCAACAGTGTTGTCAATAACTATCGGGGCTTGGGTTTCCTTTGTTTGCCTATAATTGATGCCCACGAATTTGTCTATATCTCTGCCTGACTTAAAGCCGAAGTGCCCAATAAAGGAGAGAGGTGTATCCTGGCAAAGAATAGAGGCGGTAAAGACTTTGCTTTCCTTGATAAACTCGTGGGTTAAGTTATTTTTATTGATACTTACGGCAATAGTCGGTGGCTCAGAGGTGATTTGGAACACGGTATTGGCAATTTGCCCGTTGAGTCTGTCTCCTTTTCTTGAGCCTATTACATACAGACCGTAACCTAACTTATGTAGAGCATTATAATTCATTTATTACCTCTCATAAATACTATTTAGCTAAGCTCTCTTTCACTGGCTCCAACGTGCCTATTATTCATTCAGCCACCGTCCAAGGACGGGTGCTCCTTATGAATAAACCAGCCGGCCGGGTCTCTGAGGTATTCATAATAGTCAAGAAGCACTAAATGATGTTCCATTTCCTCAGCAGCTACCATATCATAAAAGTCTCTCTCCGCATCATAAGTAGTATCCTTGACACGGCTTTTACAGAAATCGTAGCTTTTTATTTCCATATTTATGGCTTTCTGTATGGCATCACATTCAGAAGCTATCGCCTTTATATTCGAGCCCATCGCCTCAGTTGCCCTAGCAAATATAGTTCTCAGTCTTTTGCCTCCCTCAGGCTGAAAATCAATCTTGGGCCAACCCTCTCTATTCCTAATGGCAGCATAGATTTCCTCAAATTTCTGCCGATGAAGGTCTTCGGCAACCGTTAGATAACGAAAGAGCTCCCTACCTAGTTGGTTCTCGCTGGCCCTCTCCATCTTCTGGTAATATTCCTTGCCATCGATTTCCATCTGGATAGCGATTTGAAGTGCTCGTAGGGTTTTATCTTGCTCACTTTCCATTATCAAGCTCCCTAGCAGAGCGAAGCTCTTTAGCCAGCGACTGGGAAACGAGACAACAGAGTCTTAATAGGCTACTTACTGGCTTCCTCCTTCTTCTTAGCCGAGACCGTGGATTTTAAGCATACTTTCATCAATTGAACCCAGGGGAGTGTAACAAATAATAGCCCCAAATTCTTTCTCTGTCAACACTCTCCGGAATATCTAAAAAGCGAATACTAGGGCATACCACCGGGCAGAACGCGAAACAAGTGCTAGCCCATCTGATAATAAGAAATCTTGACATCTATCACACGTGATAATAAGATATCTTTACTTAATGGTCTAGTGACAACCAGTGTGCTTGGCGGTAACTAATCTGTCTAATAGGGGCGCTATGTATGACTTGATGGTACTAGGTGGTGGTCCTGCTGGTCTGGCAGCCAGCATCTATGCGGCGCGCAAGCAGCTCAAAACACTGCTCATCAGTGAAAATATTGGTGGACAGATGAGTATGACACTGGGCATCGAGAACTATTTGGGCTATCAGTTCATTGAGGGGCCGGAACTGATAGACAAGTTCCAGACCCAGGTGAGCCAGTTTCCTATTGACCAAAAAATCGGTGAAAAAATTTCTCACCTAAAGAAGATTAACGGCGGATTTGAGGTCGCTACTGAAAGTGGCGATAGATATAAATCAAGGCTAGCTATCCTAGCCACCGGGAAGAGACCCAGAAAACTAAATGTTCCCGGAGAGGCTGAGCTTACCGGGAAAGGTGTAACCTACTGTGCCATCTGTGATGGCCCAGTTTTTAGCGGTCAACTGGTGGCCGTTGTCGGCGGTGGTAATTCAGCAGTTGAAGCCGCCTTAGATATGACCAAAATTGTTGAGCATGTATATCTGATCTCACTGACCCCGTTAACAGGCGATGCTATTCTTATCGACAAGCTAGGAGATGCTAAAAACCTGACCATTTTTACCGAGTGCCAAATAGAGAAAATCGAAGGCGAAGGTTTTGTCAGCGGTATAGTGATAAAAGGCCTAAAGAGTGATCAGACAAAAAAACTTAAGGTAACCGGGGTTTTTATCGAAATCGGGCTGGTGCCCAACTCAGAGCCAGTAAGCGGGCTAATTAAACTCAACAAGCGGGGAGAGGTACCAGTCAACCGCTCTAGTGAAACAGAAATCTCCGGCCTCTTTGCCGCCGGAGATGTAACTGATGTGCCCGAGAAACAGATAGTGGTTGCCGCCGGGGAAGGGGCCAAGGCAGCCCTTCAAGCTCACCGTTACTTCCAACGGCTACCAAACTAGCCTGCCCTCATCTCCTTTATTGACCATCGGAGGCCAGCCGTGGAGCTTTGAATCCTCTTAGGCGCAAGGAATTAGAGACCACAGTAAGCGAGCTTACCGCCATGGCAAATGCTGCCAGCATCGGATTAAGGAAGCCATAATCGCCTAAGAAAAACTGCAAGCCCAGCGGCGTCCCACTCTGACCAAAAACAAAATACAGTATTCCGGCAGCTACCGGTATCANGGAAANNTTATANGCAAAAGCCCAGAATAGGTTNTGCTTGATTGTCCTTAGGGTTCGCTTNCTTAGAGAGATGGCAGTAACCACCCCTCTCAAGTCGCCGCTCATCAGGGTAATATCGGCTGCCTCCATAGCCACATCGGTACCAGTGCCGATGGCAATGCCAACATCGGCCTGAGCCAAAGCCAGAGCATCGTTTATGCCATCACCCACCATAGCCACTACCTTGCCCTCGCCTTGAAGTTTTTTAATCTCCTGAGCCTTATATTCTGGGAGCACCTCGAATAGCACCCGGCCAATGCCCAGCTGCCGGGCAATTGCCTCTGCGGTGCCCCGGTTATCTCCGGTGAGCATCACCACCTCCAGACCCAGACGATACAGCTCTCTCACCGCCTCTTTTGAGTTTGGCTTGAGGGTATCAGCCACGGCGATTATGCCAGCGGCCTTACCATCAATGCCCAGAAACATGGAAGTTTTCCCCCCATCCGAGAGCTGGGTAGCCTTTTTCTCCAGACCATTCAGGGAAAGCCCCTGTTCTTTCATTAGCTTCAGGTTGCCCAAAAGCACCTTCTGGCCATTTATTTTGGCCCTGATACCATGACCGGGGAAGGCGTTAAACTCAGTGGCATCTACCAGAGGCAGTTTCTTTCCCCTAGCTGCATTGACAATAGACTCGCCAAGGGGATGTTCCGAGCCTCGCTCAGCTGAGGCGGCCATCATGAGCAGCTCCTCTTTTTTGAAGCCCCGAGCAGCGACTACATCGGTTACTACCGGCTGCCCCTGAGTNAGAGTCCCGGTCTTATCAAGAATAATGGCGCTTATCTTGTGGGCGGTCTCTAGAGCTTCGCCACTGCGGATAAGGATACCGTTTTCGGCTCCTTTCCCAGTACCCACCACGATTGCGGTAGGCGTCGCCAGACCAAGGGCACAAGGACAGGCGATAATTAAAACAGCTATGAAATTTAGCAGGGCAAAGGTCAGTGCTGGAGCCGGTCCCCAGAAGTACCACAGGATAAAAGTAATAGTAGCGACAACGATAACGGCCGGCACAAAGTAGGCCGAGATTACATCAGCTAGCCTCTGGATAGGAGCCTTTGAGCCTTGAGCCTCTTCTACCAGCTTGATAATCTGCGACAGAATGGTATCTTTGCCCACCTTAACAGCTTCAAAACGAAAGCTACCGGTTTTGTTGATGGTAGCACCAATCACCTTGTCGCCAACCACCTTCTCTACCGGTATACTTTCACCGGTAACCATGGACTCATCAATACTGGAATAGCCCTCTTTGATAATACCATCCACTGGCACATTTTCTCCTGGCCTCACCAAGACAAGATCACCGACCATAACATCATCAACAAGAATCTGTCGCTCTTCGCTACCACGGATAACCGTAGCCATCTTCGGCTTAAGTCCGATTAGCTTCTTTATCGCCTCTGAGGCCTGACCCTTAGCCCTAGCTTCTAAGAAGCGCCCCAAGAGGATAAGAGCAATTATAATAACCGCCGTATCAAAATAGATATTGGCTTCCCGACCACCAGCAGTAAAAAAGCCGGGGGCCAAGATAGCGGCTACGCTGTAGAAATAGGCCGCCGATGTCCCTACAGCGATAAGAGTATTCATATTGGCTCTTTTATGCTTTAAGGCTCCCCAAGTGCCATTGTAGAACTGCCAGCCGGCCCAAAATTGAACCGGTGTGGCTAGCGCCCAGAGAAGGTAGTGATTACCAAGAATTGAAGACAGCCAAGACCACCCCCCAGAGAACTGAGAAATGGCAATAAGGAGCATGAAAGCTCCTATAATACTGGCAAAGAGCAGTTTAGTCTTTAGGGTGCGAATCTCCCGGTGAGTAGCTGCCATGACGGCATCAGGCACTTTGGTGCCTTCTTCAGTGCCAATCTCAGCCCGGATACTCCATCCGGCTCCTTCCACCGCCCGCCTGAAGTCAGCCATAGTGGCCTCACCGGCTAAGTACTGGACGGTTGCCTTCTCACTAGCNAGGTTGACNTTGGCTGANATTACCCCNGGNACCTTNGCCANNGNNTTNTCANNGTTGNCNACNCAGGAGGCACANGTCATNCCNCCNANNCTNAAGGNTNTTTTCTCCNCCGCNACNCCATAGCCCANANCCNAGATGGTATCNATNANTGCCTTGGTATCNACNTNGCNNNNGTCGTATTCAATGNACGCCTTTTCACTGGCCAAGTTAACACTAGCCTGAGATACCCCCGGCGACTCAGAAAGCGCTTTCTCAATAGTGGTCGCACAAGAAGCACAGGTCATACCGGTGACTGGAATAGTAATCTCCCCAGGTTTCTTGTGCTTAGGTATTTTCGCCATTATCTTCTTTTTTTGGCTCCACTTTTTAACCCTTATACGAGGAAATCTTTTTCTTTCTAGCCAAACTTACTTAAAGCTACCTATCACTAAATCAAAGCAGTCGGCATACTCATCGTGGCATTCCACAGGGGTATCATAGGTTATGATATAGGCAACTTTATCTTTTATAAATATGGCATATTTATTCTTTAAAGAAACTTTTTCCCCTTTACTCTTAACCGCCAAGGTGGCTACTAAAACTATGGCTGGTTGTCCACCAATTGTGGTAAGATCTGCCTGTTCCTTTTTATAGTCTGGGATAGTCTTCACAGCCTTCAGGTCAGCTTCCATGACATAGTCTTTGAGTGTCATCTTCTTACGTAATCGCTCTGCGGTCACATTTATGTTCACGTCATAAATGCCTTCTAACACTGAGGGCCCGGCAAAGACAACTACTATCCCATCAAGGTCTTCTCTAACATCCCAATTCACCGGATAGTCAACTGAAAAATTGTACTTCGAACTACTATATGTCAGGCTTTTTCTCATTCCTAAACCTTCCTTATTTTAATAATTTCGCCCATTATAAAGAGCATCTCATCAGCTTAAATCCTTTCAACGATCTCAACTGTTGTGTAGAGTCAGGATAAATCCTCTCTGAACTGCTCAAACTCTTCCCTGAATATATCGCCCTTGGCATAGCACTGTTCAGCCACATCCAGTGGGCTGTGCCCGGGGTTGTACTTGGGTATCGTTTTTCTCACCTCCTTTATACCAAGAAGCATCGTTTTCTACGGGTATTTTATGCGTGTGCATTTCTCGTGTCAAGCTCCATTGACTGGAAGGTGAATCTTATTTATTTACCTAAATTCGTCCCTGAATATCTCGTCTTTGGGGGAGAGCTATGTCAGCAATCTATAGGTCCCAAAAGCTTCTTAGCTCTCTAAAATCAATCAGGCCACTCATAGCTCTATTAGTCACATTTATACCAGCCTCAACTGCTGCCGCCACCGGGTTTAGCCCACCAACAAGCACCAGCCCGATTTTATTAAGTCCAACTGGTACCTCACACAGCGGTTTGCCAGGTTCCCCCATTATAACCAAGCCATCCATACCAGCCTCTTTCAGCTTAGCAAACACCACCTCGGCCACAGGCATACACATAGCCGGAATCTCACGAAAGTTAGCCACTATCTTGCCATCGCCATATTTTATAACCTCAGTGACACTGGTCATCCGACTGGCTATAAATATCTCTGAGGGGTCCAGAGAGGAGCCTGTATAGTCTATAAGCTCAGTAAATCGCCAGTGCTGATTATTTTGGAGTTGTAGGATGCCACCAAACCGGGAGTCCATCGGGATACCCGCCCGAAACAGCGTCCCGTTAACGACAATACTACATACAGTAGCCAAACCTATACTCCCTTTCGGTACCAGCATACCGCCTAACCTCTCCCCCTCCGAAGCTACTGCCACTAGGTCACTGACCCGTAGTTTGGCTCTGAAGGCATCACTCATTGCCTTAAGAGCCATTCTAAACTTCTCTTTGGGAAACAGGGAGATATTGACGGGGACATTGCCGAGGCGCTTAGCCGAGTCAAATGAGGTCTGATAGGCAAGGAGTTGTATCTTATCAATGACAAAGCCTATCTTGTCGGTAACCATGGCGTTCTCCAACTCTTCAAATCCTAGCTGAGTAATAGCCCGTCCATCTCGCTGGCTTACCTTGCGGGTGAGACCTCGTTCATCCAACAATCTCAGGTGGTACCTTACTGCCCTTTCTGATAGTTCAACTCCATAGTCATCCTTCAGTTGGCGAGCGATAACTTTGCTCCCGACCGCTCTCTGAGAATTGCCCAGAATCCGCAGAATAGCCATCTTTTCCCTCTCTACCTCACGACTGCCTTGCCCTACCATTCCTTTCACTCCTCAACCATATTTAAATTAATCGGCAACTACTTGCCATATCCACATTTTAATTATAATTTACCTTCATGTCAACCTAATATTCTCTAAGTTGTTGTCATTTATCTCTTCATAAATAGGCACTGCTGCTACTGGAAGGAAGCTTTCCCCTCATTCCTCTGTCGGCAAAATACCTATTGCCCTGTAGCCGAATATAATGCTAAAATCAGCCAGAGGAGAAAAAGTTAGTGCTAAGCAGTAAAAACGGCAGAGATAGGCCTCCGATAATAGACGAAATACACCTGCGCCACCTCACCGTAGATGAAGCACTTCTCAGGCTGGATAAATACCTAAACGATGCCTTCATGACTGGTCTAGCCCGAGTCATGGTAGTACACGGAAAGGGGACAGGAACCCTACGCCAGGCTGTGGGGGAGCAGCTATCAAAACACTCGCTGGTCAAGTCACACCGACCCGGTGGTTACGGGGAGGGAGGAACTGGCGTTACTATAGTTGAGCTGGGCCACAGATAGCAACAGCCTCATTGAAAGAGCAAGAGTTTTTCGGCTATAATAGATGGGCCTTGTACTATGGTGAGTGTAGCCCAGTGGTCTAAGGCGCCAGGTTGTGGCCCTGGAGATCGAGGGTTCAAATCCCTCCACTCACCCCATTACTTAACTTAACACTCAATACCAATAGGACATTGTTCTCAACTGATCTTCGCTCCGTTTCTCCCGATTAGCAGTACGTTGTATAACATGGGCTATAGCACGGTCTACATTTGAGAGGCACACCGATAAAAGACAGAAGCCCACCCATATCTCTGTAACATGACGAGCACTCTTGATATATAATTAGCGCGATTTAGAACACACTCTTTAATGAAAGCATGGGTAAACTTAACTACAAGTTAGTAGAAAGTGGCAAAGAGTTAGAAGAAGCCTTCAAAGTCAGGAAAGAAGTTTTTGCTGAGGAACAAGGTATCTCAGAAGACATTGTATTCGATAGTAATGACAGTGAAGCTATGCACATCGTGGTTAAAGATGAAAAGAGAGTTATCGGCACGGCCAGGGTTCTTTTTCCGTCCCCAAGTGTAGCAAAAATAGAGAGAATGGCTATATTAAGACCCTTCCGCGGTACAGGAATTGGGAGTAGAATAATCTCGTTTCTGTTTGCAGAGTTAAAGAATAAACAGGTAAGGAAGGTTGTTCTCCATGCCCAGTACTCATCTGTGGCCTTTTATAAATCACGCGGCTTCGTCGAATCGGGTATGCCCTTTAACGAAGCCGGCATCAGGCACTTAAAAATGGAGAGGATATTGTGATTCGGTTTAATTTTTCACAGCCGAGATTAGCCCAGACTTTCCTACCATAAAGTAAATTGAATAAGTGGAGTAAAGCTGGTACACTCAGAAATTAATATGTCATTATGAAGAGAATGGGGGTGAGCTATGTAACCTAATCCGTCCTAGATTGGAAAACAAAAATATAAAGGAGAGTTCAAATGAAAACCAAAAGTTTACCAAAAATAATGGCCTGCGTCTTGTTAGCGGCAATGCTAGTCACAACACTATCACTTGCGACTAGTTGTTCAACGACAAAAACTGTTTATCAAATCGGCATAAGCCAAATAGTAACCCATCCAGCACTTGATGCCACCAGAGAGGGTATTATCGAAGGGCTGGCGGAGAAAGGATATGTAGTGGGCGATAATATCGAAATTGACTACCAGAACAGCGAAGGAGACATGACACTGGTAGCCTCAATTGCCCAGAAGTTTGTCACAGACGATGTTGATTTAATCGTTGCTATTGCTACGCCCAATGCCCAGGCAGCTATCAGTGCCGCCAAAGGGACTGAAATACCAGTTGTTTTTTCCGCTATTACCGACCCGGTTGGCTCCGATATGGTGGTTAGCTGGGAATCTCATCCTGATGAGAATGTAACCGGAGTCAGCGATATGATAGTGGTAGAAGACGACATAGAATTGATAAGAGAGATACTCCCCACCGCCAAGACAGTGGGCACTCTGTACAATGCTGGTGAGTCAAACTCAGTTTTTTTGGTGGAAAAACTACACGAAGCTGCCAGTAAGCTGGGGCTTGAAGTAGTGGAGGCAACGGTCTCCACTAGCGCTGATGTTCTAGCAGCTGCCCAATCATTGGTGGGACAGGTTGATGCCATCTGGATCGGCACCGATAATACGGTGGTCACTGGCCTGGGGGCGCTAATTGGAGTCTGCGAGGATAATGACATACCGCTCTTCCCTTCTGATGACCCATCAGTCGAACTGGGTGGAATTGGCGCATATGGTTTCGATTACAAGGATATCGGCATACAGACGGGATGGATGATAGCCAGAATTCTAGATGGAGATGGTACAGCCAACGATATCCCTGTGGAGAAGGGGCAGATAATTAACCTCACGCTTAACACCGCTGCCGCCGAAAGAATGGGTGTAACCATCCCACAATCGGTTATAGATAGAGCAGTAACAGTATACGACGAATAGTTTGGTAACATATCAGTAGAATAGTCCAGCTGGGTTTACCTGGGTAGGAGATACCGGTCTATGCTTCTGTGATGAGGAAGTACGCTTGGATATTATAGGTAATTTGTTGCCTTTTTCCTTCTATGAGGGATTGGTCTATGGGCTTGTGGCAATTGGGGTATATATCACCTTTCGCGTGCTCGCCTTTCCTGACCTTACCGTAGATGGCAGCTTTCCACTTGGTGGTGCAGTGGCTGGGGTCCTGATCGTAAATGGCGCAAACCCCTGGCTGGCGACAATAGCAGCACTGGCCGCAGGTGTGTGTGCCGGTCTTGTTACGGCACTGCTTAATGTAAGGCTTAGGATAAACGCCCTGCTGGCCGGCATACTGATGATGGTATCTCTCTACTCCATAAATCTAATGATTATGGGGCGAGCTAATATTCCTCTCCTGCGTGAGATAACAGTCTTTGATCAAGCTGCTCAATTCTTCGGAGCTACCACCGATACTACTTTTTCCATTATATTTATGGCTGTTCTTATCACTATCACTCTCAGTGCCTTACACTGGTTTCTGCGTACTGATATCGGCCTGGCTCTGCGGGCAACGGGTAACAATGAGCAAATGGTACGCGGACTGGGAGGTGATACCAATCTGACTATCATACTGGGGGTTTCTATTTCTAATGGACTTGTTGCCCTTGCCGGAGGCCTAATAGCTCAAAATCAAGGGTTCTCCGATGTGGGTATGGGCTTAGGGATGATTATCTTAGGCCTAGCATCTGTAATAATTGGTGAAGGAATTTTCCGACCCCGGAATACTACTACCATTCTACTAGCAGTGATAGGTGGTACATTTGCCTATCGCTTATTTATAGGTATTGCCCTCAGATTGGGACTACCGCCAGCCAATTTGAAATTGATTACAGCAATACTGGTAATTGTAGCACTGGCAATCCCACTCATCCAGAAAAAGCTGCGGCATGAGTGGTTACCACCATCGGTGAGGATGTAGAGGGAATTATTATGAGCACAAATCACACCTTACTGCAACTCCGAAAAGCACATAAAGTTTTTTCGAAAGGCACCATAGACGAGGTTAGAGCACTAGATAATATCAATCTGGATGTTCGCACTGAAGATTTTATTACCGTTATCGGCAGCAATGGCGCTGGAAAAACCACATTGCTCAACGTTATTGCCGGTGTATATCCTCCAGAAAAAGGGGGCAATATCATTATCAGCGGCAAAGATGTTACCAATCTCAATGAACATAAACGCGCTCAGTATGTCGGCAGGGTTTATCAGGATCCTCACACAGGTACCGCTTCAAAAATGACTATAGGTGAAAATATGTCATTGGCCATAGTAAGAGGGCAAGCACGTGGTCTAAAAATGGCTGTCACCAAAGCGCGCAGGAAACTCTTCCGTGCTGTATTATCACCACTGGGGCTGGGGTTGGAAGATAGACTAACCGCTTTAGTTGGCACTCTTTCCGGCGGGCAGAGACAGGCTCTGGCTCTGGTGATGGCTACCATGAGTAAACCACCTCTGCTGCTCCTCGATGAGCACACGGCTACTTTGGATCCCAAGACGGCTCGAATAGTACTTGAATTGACGGAGATGATTGTCACCCAGGAAAAGATGACCGCCATAATGATTACCCATAATATGGAGCTTGCACTACACTACGGCAACAGGCTGATAATGATGCATAAAGGTAGAATCATTGTAGATTTAAACCATGAGCAGAGACGTAACCTTACAGTCGGCAAGCTGGTAACTGTTTTTGAGCGAGCTAGTGGGGAAGAATTCGTTGATGATAGTGTATTACTCAGTACGGCTGATTCTATAGGTAGAAAAAAAACGGAAATATGACCATATCGTCACCTCACCCCAACCGATTTGGAGCCAAGTGCCGCTTCAATCCATCACCATAACTCATGCCTTAAGCCGTATCCTCAGAATAACTGTCTGCCTGATTTCAAATTCCATTATCTCCACCATACCCATGCGTCCATTTATGCTAAGGCAGGGTATCATTCCAAAATAATTAATGCGAGGTCAAGTCACACCAATATAACGGTAAACCTTGATACATATAGCCATGTTGCACAAGTCTCCAAGAGGCGGCAGCTGCCACTCGCTTTGACCAAGCCTTCGCTGGAAAGTATAATGAGGATGGAAAAGAGGGGTGTTTCAAAAAAATAACGCCAATTTAACGCCAACTTTGATAGATGCCACCTTATACGAAGTAGAAGAAAATAAAAATGAAGAAGGCACAGTATATACTGGCAAAAGGAAATCGAATTGGGTAACTTTTATATAATATTCGACAACGGCTGACTGGGAGCGATATAAACCTGTTCAATCTACATAAAAAAGGGGTTACAAATGAACTGGATGGTATTTATTGCGGGTTTGGTAGGGGCCTTTACCACTTTTGGCCATTTCACCATGGGGGTTAAACAATACCTCACACCCATGCTCGAAGCACAAATTGACCAGGTACCTAAACAGGTAATGCACAGCGCTTTTCACTGTGTCTCTGTTTTTCTACTTCTTTCCACCGCTGCCCTTCTGGCCATTGGTGCGGGAGCTTTTGATGGGGAAGGAACTCAACTGCTGGTGCGTTTTATTGCCGCTAATTATACTCTCTTTGCCGTTGGGCATATAGTAATTGCGGTAACTTCTCAGATTCGAAGTGAGATGTTCAAAGTGTTTCAGTGGACATTTTTTATCCTGATTGCCATCTTAGCCTGGATTGGCGCCTGATTTTTTCGAATATTTTTAGGCGCTAATAACTTGAAAACCATTATTAGCAGATTATTAGTAACATTCTAGCTTCAGTTTGAGTGTGCCCTGATGCTAATAGACTTCCCTGTGGCACTATCCTAAATACGAAGCTCCGACCACAGCTAACAGCCTTTATTTTTTATTAGCAATACGTGTTGACAGTATCGCCAAGGTGGGTTATAAGTATTGGGTAATATGTTGGTCAAAGAGAGCAACTTGCGTAAGTCATTACTCTTGGTGGGAATACTTATGATGACAGTAGCTTTTACCGGTTG
>NZEH01000026.1 GCA_002690375.1 Dehalococcoidales bacterium | reverse complement strand
CCAAGGGCACGGATAATCTTTAAGCTGGCTGTCCTAAGCATCTGATACTCTTTATTGGTTAGCGTCTGGCTGGGGGCAACCACAATGCTATCACCAGTATGCACCCCCATGGGGTCAAAATTCTCCATATTGCAGACGGTGATGCAGTTATCGGCAGCGTCTCGCATGACCTCATACTCAATTTCCTTCCAACCAACCAGCGAGCTTTCCAGAAGCACTTGACCGATAGGGCTGGCGGCAAGACCAGCAGTTACAATTTCTCCCAGTTCCTTTAAGGTGCTGGCAATACCTCCCCCCGTCCCCCCCAATGTATAGGCCGGACGGACTACCAGCGGCAGACTCAACTCTTTAGCCACCTTGTTCGCTTGCTTAAGGCTGGTTACGGTGGCACTTTTGGGCACCGACTCGTTGATTTTAATCAGCATTTGCTTAAATAACTCTCGGTCTTCAGCCATTCGTATCGTCTCTATCGGCGTCCCCAGGCTCTTTACATTGTATTTATCAAGCACGCCGGCATCGGCTAAATCAACTGCCAGATTTAGCCCCGTTTGACCACCAAGGGTAGGCAACAGTCCGTCGGGGCGCTCTCTTTCAATGATGCGGGCAACCATAGCCACCGTCAGTGGCTCAATATAGATAATATCAGCGATGCCCTCATCGGTCATAATGGTCGCCGGGTTGGAGTTAACCAACACCGAGGTTACCCCTTCTTCCCTCATTGCCTTACACGCCTGTGTGCCAGCATAGTCAAACTCAGCCGCCTGCCCGATGACAATCGGCCCTGACCCGATAATTAGGACTTTAGATGGTTTTTTGGTCAATATATATATACTCCTAAATCTATTTCATTTAGTATTATTATCGTATTGTTGAGTGGAGAAATATCAAATGACCACAAGTTTTGGCCATACTTGCGCGATAATTCATTAAATATTCTTTCAAGATCTTCTAAGAATTCCTTTTCTTCTTCATAGATATAAGTGATCTCTTCCCTTTTCCAGCTTACCCCCTTTGTCCCCGTTTAAATCCCTCTTTATCTCCCTTTAAGAAAAGGAGAAGTTCCTTAGCCCTACCCTTACCCTACCCTTAACATCCCCAGAAACTTCTCAAAAAGGTAGGTGTTATCCAGCGGACCAGGTGATGCTTCACTATGATACTGGATAGCGAATATGGGTAGCTCTTTATGGCACAAGCCTTCCACCGTACCATCATTTAGGTTTATGTGGCTTACCTCTAAGCCGTCTTTTAAGCTATCGGGAGAAACGGCATAGCCGTGGTTTTGAGCAGTGATGTGGATGCGCCCAGTTGACAGGTCTCTAACCGGGTGGTTACCGCCGCGATGACCAAATTTCAACTTGAAAGTTTTGGCGCCAAAAGCACGGGCAATAAGCTGATTACCCAGGCAGACACCCATCATTGGCTTTCTGCCAATGAGTTTCCGGACTGTACCTACGATGTAGTCCAGTAGTTCCGGGTCACCTGGCCCTGGGGATAGAAGAATGCCATCCGGTTTTAATATCAGGATATCCTCGGCTGATGTAGTGGCTGGGACAGCCGTTACCCGGCAACCCAGATGGGAAAGTAAGCGCAGAATATTGTATTTCAGACCACAGTCCAGAACTACTATATTATATAAAGGCTTTGAGCTAGCTAGTTCCAGTTGCCACTGGTAGGAAGCGTTGGCAGTAATTTGCTTTACATAATCAGTAGAACCGTATCTAGGTGCTCTTTCTAGCTCTTCTAATGCCTGTTCGGGGGTCTTATCGCTAGTTATGATACCCATCATTACCCCTGATGAGCGAAGCTGGCGGGTAATAGCCCGAGTATCCACACCACTTATACCGGGTATACCGGCTTCCTCAAGATACTGGTGGAGGGTGGCGGTGCTGAGGTAGTGATTTGGCTGGGGGCACTCCTCTCTGACGACAAAGCCCCTTACTTGGATTTTATTTGATTCAAAGTCCTCGTTATTTACACCGTAGTTGCCGATTAAGGGATAGGTGGGCACAACAATCTGCCCGGCATAGGATGGATCGGTCAGCATCTCCTGATAGCCAATCATGCTGGTATTGAAGACCACTTCGCCATAAGTATCAGCCTCAGCACCAAAGGAGTAACCTTCGTAAGCTGAGCCATCTTCTAGGACTAGTGTTGTCTTTTTAACCATAATTTACCCGATTGGATTGTTAGCCTATCATCTTTATACACGAGCTTCCCTTGATATATGGTTGCTATTATCTTGCCCTTTAGCTTTTTGCCATTAAGTGGCGTATTTTTACCTTTGGATGTAAAATCACTGGCATCTACCATCCACTCCAAGTCAGGGTCAAAAATAGTTACCTCAGCCGAGGCGCCAACTTCTAGAGTGCCCAGCTTGCCATATCCGGTACCGATGAGCTTGGCTGGCCCACAGGTAAGCTTGGCAATTAGAATAGCTAGAGTTAGCTCTTCATCGTGAACCAAGCTCATCAGGCTACCCAGTGCCGTTTCCAATCCACTAATGCCGAAAGGAGCCAGAGCAAACTCCGAGAGTTTATCATTTCCAGTGTGAGGGGCGTGGTCAGTAGCGATAATATCAATAACGCCTTCCTTCAACCCCACAATTAAAGCCTTTATATCCCGCTTGGTTCTTAATGGTGGATTTACCTTGGCATTGGTGTCATAACCGATTACCCTTTCTTCGGTCAGAGTGAGGTGATGGGGAGTAACCTCAGCGGTAACTTTGATCCCCTTCTCTTTAGCACGACGGATAAGCTCAACCGAGCCTTGAGTCGTGGTATGGGCAATGTGCAGGCGAGCCCCGATGAGGTGAGCTAAGGCTAGGTCACGGGCAACTATACTCTCCTCGGCAGCAGCTGGTATTCCACAAAGACCTAGCTTGGTGGCTATGATACCCTCATTCATCTGCCCGCCCTCACTAAGGGCGGTATCCTCACAGTGGTCAATAAGCGGCAAAGAAAAGGCAAGACTATATTCCATTGCCTGACGCATCAGGCGTGAGCTCCTTAGCGGCTGACCGTCGTCACTGAAGGCAATCGCCCCGGCCTGGGCCAATTCTCCCATCTCAGCTAGTTCTTTACCCTTTCTGCCTTTAGAAATACAGCCAACAGGCAGAACACGGACTACACCTTCGCTAGCTGCGGTTGACTTTACAAAATCTATAGTAGCCTGGTCATCTAATGGTGGGTTAGTATTGGGCATACAACAGATAGTGGTAAAGCCACCCCTAGCAGCGGCTCGGCTGCCGCTTGAGATGGTCTCCTTTTCCTCAAAACCGGGCTGCCTTAAGTGGCAGTGGAGGTCAATAAAACCAGGACAAACGATTAGGCCTTCAGCATTGATGATATCGTAATCTGAATCGGGCAGGCTAGACTGGGCAGTGCCTAGTCCCAAGATTTTATCGCCTGAGATTATCAAATTACCAATTCTATCTATTCCCTGGCTGGGGTCAATTATACGACCGCCTTGGATTAGTAATGGCTTCGCTATCATCATCTGTTACCCCCGGCTAGTAGATAAAGTAAAGCCATGCGCACCGCTACCCCATTTGTTATCTGCTCATTTATGACTGATTGTGGACCTTGAGCTACGGCTGAAGAAATTTCAATGTCCCGATTTACCGGACCGGGATGAAGAACTATAGCGTCAGCCTTAGCATTAGCCAGCCTAGCCTCGGTAAGCTGATATAGCTTTACATACTCACGGATGCTAGGTAATAATCCGCTTTGCTGTCTTTCCAGTTGCAAGCGTAATGTCATAACCACATCGGCTCCACGAAGAGTTGACTCAATTTCAGGCTCAATATTAACCTTGGGAAAGTGATGCTGTGCTACATCTAGACCAGCGGGTAAAAGGGTAAAAGGACAGCACACGCTCACCTCGGCTCCCATAGTAGTTAGTCCCCAGATATTGGAACGAGCCACACGGCTGTGCTTAATATCGCCAATTATGACCACCTTTAGCCCCTTGAAGCTTTTCTTATGCTCGCGGATAGTGTAGAGGTCAAGCAGTGCCTGAGTAGGGTGGGCATGCCAGCCATCACCAGCATTGACCATATTTGCCCGCATATACCTAGCAGCGATGTAGGGAGCTCCCGAATGAAAGTGCCGCATGACCACTACATCTGCCCCCAATGCTTCAAGTGTCCCAAGGACACTAACCAGAGATTCACCCTTGACGGAGCTACTTGTTTGAGCGTTCAAGCTTATCACATCAGCACTCAAATTCTTGGCTGCCAACTCAAAGGATGAGCGGGTACGGGTGCTAGGCTCATAGAACAGGGTAATCACTGTCTTACCGCGGAGGGTAGGTACCTTTTTAATCGGCCGGGACAGCACTTCCTTCATGGCGTCAGCTGTTTTAAGAACAAGCTCTATCTCTGCAGAGGTAAAATCATCAAGATCAAGTATATGGCGGTGTTGCCACAGTGGAGTTGTCGCTAATGTTTCTGGTTTTACTTCTTCCGCCAGTTCATCCTTTTGCTTAACTTCTCTCATGATTTTCCTCCTTAGCCAGCGGTGTGGGAATGATGGCTACCTCATCTACGCCATCGGTTTCCCTAAGCTTGACCTGTATCTCCTCATACCTTGAGCTAGGCATATTCTTGCCGACATAGTCAGCTCGTATCGGAAGCTCACGGTGACCGCGGTCAATAAGCACCGCTAGTTGGATAAACTGTGGGCGTCCCAAGTCAATAATGGCATTCATTGCGGCACGGGTACTACGTCCGGTGTAGAGAACATCATCAACTAAGACAATTACTCTGTTTGCAATACTTATCGGAATATCGGTGCTTTTGACAATTGGTTGAAGGCCAAGTGAACTAAGGTCGTCTCTATAGAGACTGAAGTCTAAAGCACCAACCGCTATTTTTGCCCCCTCAAAATCTGCTATATTGGCGGCTAGCCTCTTAGCCAGTGGCACACCACGAGTGCGCATGCCAACCAGAACTAGGTGTTCGGTAGATTTATTAAACTCAATGATTTCATGAGCAATGCGAGCCAGAGTCCGCCTAATGTCAGAAGCGGTCATTATAATTTTTTTAGCCATAAAAATAACCCCTTACCTTGGCTGGCAAGAGGTCCTGCTAACTTATTTCCCTTACCAGCCTCACTGGACTAGCTTAAAGGTATAATCTTATTCTACTTTAACTTACTTGGATTATACCACATGAAAAAAATTTTGACAATACTTAATATCAGCCAAATACAAACCTTAACCTCAAATAACTAATAACAATGATTACCTCAGCCTTAAAATGTTATAATTAGTTATAAATGGATATTTTAGAAAAGCTTAACCCAGCACAAAGGGAAGCTGTAGAGCAGGTGAGCGGTCCGGTTTTAATTCTAGCTGGCCCCGGTAGTGGCAAAACTAGGGTTATTACCCATCGTATTGCTTATCTCATCAAAATTTGTGGCATCAGTCCCCGCCACATCATGGCCGTTACCTTTACCAATAAAGCGGCGCGGGAGATGGAGTCCCGTTTATTCGGAAAAGGTAAAAAGAACCCTGCCGCTCCACTACTTACTTGGAGTATGCGGGGCCAGATTACGGTGGGTACCTTTCACGCTATTTGCGCCCGTATCCTGCGCCGAGATGGGCGGGCTATAGGTATTAACCCCGGCTTTACTATCTATGATAAGGGAGACCAACTCAAGCTAGTAAAGCAGGCTACCCAAGATACGGGACTTGACCCCAAACAGTATACCCCGTCCGCAATTCATTCAGGCATTTCTGCTGCAAAGAGTCAGATGTTAACGCCCAAGAATTATATCGAGCGGGCCACCAGCTATTTTGATGAGGTAATAGGCAGGGTCTACGAGCGCTACCAGCAGCTACTGACTGAAAATAGCACCCTTGATTTTGACGACCTGCTGATGCAGGTCGTTAAGCTATTTAGGGACCACCCTGAGGTCCTAGCTAAATACCAGAAAAGATACCGCCACATTATGGTGGACGAGTTTCAGGATACCAACGTTACCCAGTATGAACTGGTAAAGCAACTATCGGGAAAGTATCGCAATATATGTGTCGTTGGCGACCCTGACCAATCAATCTACTCGTGGCGCTCTGCTGACATGCGTAACATTATTAATTTTGAGAAGGGTTATCCCGATACTAAAGTAGTGCTATTGGAGCAGAACTACCGCTCAACTAAAAGGGTTCTGGAGACAGCATCCTATATAATCTCAGGTAATGGACAGCGCCAGCCCAAGAAGCTATGGACTGATAATGAGCCCGGCGAACTAACTACAGTTGCTGAAACCTATAATGAGCAAGAAGAAGCTCAGTTTGTAGTCAGTGAAGTTAGCCACCTGGTGGAGAGTGGTAAAGCCAGTCTTTCTGACTGTGCCGTGATGTATCGCACCAATGCTCAGTCAAGAGCCATTGAGGAAGCCTTTATCCACTACGAGACGCCCTATAAACTGGTGGGTGGCACTCGCTTCTATGAACGACGAGAGGTTAAAGACATTATTACTTATCTTAAGCTTATTCAGAATACCCATGACAGCATTAGCCTGTTAAGGGTCATCAATGTTCCCCAGCGCGGCATAGGCAAGCGCAGCCTAAGCGAACTATCCAGTTGGGCAAAGTCTAAAGGAGTGTCGCTATACGAGGCCTTAAGACTTATCTCTTTATCTAATGACAATAAATCCGAAAGTAATAAGCCGCCGTTTAGCTCTCGCACCGTTAGAGCACTGGCTGAGTTTTTTGACTTGTTGAAAGAACTTACTACCCACAGTAATAAGCTTAATCTGGCTGAACTGTTTAGTCTGGTGATAAAGAATCTAGGCTACAGGGAGTATCTACTAAAAGAGGTGGATGGGGAGGAGCGCTGGGATAATATCCTTGAGCTTGGCAGTGTCGCTAGCCAGTATAGCGACTTAAACCCCAGGGAGGGGCTGACTGCCTTTCTAGAAGGAGTAACGTTAGTATCTGATGTTGATGGACTTAATGAAAGTACTAATGCAGTAACCCTGATTACGCTTCATCAAGCTAAGGGCTTAGAATTTCCAGTGGTATTTATTGTTGGGCTGGAAGAGGGGATTCTGCCACACTTTAGGTCATTTGATAACCCGGAACAGATGGAGGAGGAGCGACGACTTTGTTATGTCGGCATCACCAGAGCCAAGCATAGGGTGTACCTAGTCCATGCCTTTCGCCGCCGTCTGATGGGCTTAAGTACCGTAAATAGCTCATCACGATTCTTAGAAGATATACCCCGCCATTTAATTTCGAATACTGGGGTACAATTGGAGCAAGAGAACCAGATGGCGAGCCGCTCCTATTCCTGGGATAGTACTCCGACTGATACTTTTGCCCCCACCGGTACTATCTCCATTCCTGACTTGGAAGCTGGTGACCACGTTCGCCATGCCCACTTTGGTGAAGGGCTGGTAATAAGCTCTCGGCCGGTAACTGACGATAACGAGGTGGTAGTCGCCTTTAGGGGAGTGGGAGTTAAAAAGCTCCTTTTAAGCTTTGCCCATTTGGAGAAGCTGGAATAAACTATGCCCATTAAGATTTTAGATAGAGAATTGGCCTCCCAGATTGCCGCCGGTGAAGTGGTGGAAAGACCAGCCTCGGTAGTAAAAGAGCTGGTTGAGAATTCACTGGATGCCTCATCAAGCCAGATTTCTATTGAGGTTAAGGGTGGTGGGGCAAGCCTAATCCGAGTAACCGATAATGGCAGTGGTATTCCAACAGCAGAAGTTGGGCTTGCTTTTGAACGGCATGCTACCAGTAAGATAAGTAGTATTTCCGACCTGCAATCTACTAATAGCCTTGGCTTTCGCGGCGAGGCACTACCCAGCATAGCTGCCGTAGCCGAGGTTGATATTGTTACCTCGGCTACTGATGAGCCAACGGGTAGTTACCTGTCTATAAGAGACGGCCTAGTTACTAGTCAGACAAGTCAGGGACGGTCCCGAGGGACTACGGTTACAGTACGGAGTCTCTTCCACAGCCTGCCGGCAAGACTAAAATTCCTCAAGTCTCAGGCTACCGAGCATAGCCATATTGCCAATGTTGCCAGCCAATATGCTCTAGCTTTCCCCGAGGTCAAGTTCACTCTGTCCATTGATGGCCGGACGACTTTGAGAACTGCAGGCAGTGGTCATTTACTAGATAGCGTCATCCAAGTCCACGGTCTAGAAGTAGCCAAGAATATGCTGGAAATAAGCAGTGACCGGCAGTGGCCGGAGGGAGTGGCTAACTCATCACCAAGCGTAACCGGTATGCTTAGCTCACCCGAGGTAAGCCGTTCCAGCCGCCGCCACTTAAGCTTCTTTGTTAACCACCGCTGGATAAGCAGCCGAATGCTGTCTTGGGCACTAGAAGAAGCCTATCACGGTCTTCTAATGACTGGGAAACATCCAGTGGCTATCGTTAACCTAACACTGCCGTCTGAAGAGATGGATAGTAATATTCACCCCAGAAAGAGTGAAATAAAATTCCGTGATGAGAGCGCTGTGTTTGCCGCTGTCCAGAAAGCAGCCCGGCAGGCTCTAGTTAAATTAGCGCCGGTGCCCAAAATTGAGGCGGTAGCCACCATCTACCGTGAGCCAGAGAAGCGGCGACCGCTGCTGCCAATATCCGCTGTCAGCCACCCGACGGCTCAACTGCCACTTGGATCTGAAACTCCAGCCGCCTCGCTACCGGTACTACGAATCTTAGGCCAACTCCTTACAAGCTACATTATAGCTGAGGGGCCTCGGGGGCTATATCTTATTGACCAACACGCTGCTCACGAGCGCATCCTTTTTGAAAAGATTACGCAGCAGTCACAGCCGGAGATAGAGATGCAAAGGCTACTTGAACCAGCGATATTTGAGGTTAGCCCACAACAAGATGAGGTTCTTAAAGTCCACTACAAAGACCTTGCTGAATTTGGTTTCTCTATTTCACCTTTTGGAGCTAGAACCTACTTGGTGCGCACCGTGCCAGCGCTACTTTATGAAAAAGACTGGCAGGATATGGTAACTAAACTCCTAGACTTGCCATCGAAAGGCAAAGATTTTTTAGAAAAGCTCACTGTCTCTATGGCTTGCCATAGTGCCGTGAGGGCAGGACAAAAACTAAGCGACGATGAGATGCGCGAGCTTATCCGACAATTAGAAAAGGTAAGCCTACCCAATACCTGTCCCCATGGCCGACCGACTATAATTCACATAACTTCAGAAGAGCTTAAGCGGGAGTTCCACAGAGTTTAATTTTTCTAGAGTCTGGGGGACCCGCGGAATGTGGTTATAAAAATTGAGAGGGTAGTGGCAATAGATTTGACTTCTAATATTCTATATTGCCATCACCCAACTAGGTCCACAGTAACCCCTCTTGCCTCAAGTTGAGGGACATGGTCATCAATTGATGTGGTGCTTAAGGGATTGTCCCTCAAATACACAGTATCCCCCGCTGAAAGCCCGCTATTCTCAACTAGTGGCGAGATGTCACTGATGTTGTTGTACGAAACTGTAAGGTTCTTCAGGTGGGTAAGACCGGTCAGTGGTGAGATATCGCTGATATTGTTGTGCGAAACTGTAAGATTCTTCAGGTGGGTAAGACCAGTCAGTGGTGAGATATCGCTGATGATGTTGTCCTCAAGTTCAAGATACTGCAGCCTGCTAAGACCAGCTAGGGGTGAGATATCGCTGATATTGTTGTACGAAAGGGTAAGGCTCCCCAAGTTGGCAAGGTCGGCTAAGGCTGAGATATCGCTGATATTGTTGTACGAAAGGATAAGGCTCCACAAGTTGGTAAGGTCGGCTAAGGCTGAGATATCGCTAATGTTGTTGTCAGTAAGGTTAAGGCTCCCCAAGTTGGTAAGGTCGGCTAAGGCTGAGATATCGCTAATGTTGTTGGCACCAAGGTNAAGTNCTTCTAGGTTAGTAAGACCAGTTAAGGCTGAGATGTCACTGATGTTGTTGTTAGCAAGGNACAGGTTGTCCAGGCCGGTAAGACCNGCTAAGGCNGAGATGTCGCTAATGTTGTTGTCAGTAAGATTAAGGCTGTCTATGCTGATAAATCCTGCCAGTGGAGAGATATCACTGATATTGTTATTAGCAAGGTGCAGGTGGTCCAGACCGATAAGACCAGATAAGGCTGAGATGTCGCTGATATTGGTGTCACCAAGGTTGAGCAACTCCAGTCTGGTAAGGCCGGCTAAGGCTGAGATGTCGCTGATATTGGTACCCCAAAGGTTAAGGCCCCCCAAATTAACAAGACCGGCTAAAGCTGAGATATCGCTGATATTGGTATTGTAAAGGGAAAGCTCCTGCAAGCGAATAAGACCGGCTAAAGCCGAGATATCGCTGATGTCGTTGTTATCCATAAGGTCAAGCCACACTAGGTGGGTAGTAAGGCCGGCTAAGGCTGAGATGTCACTGATATTGTTACGCGCAAGTTTAAGCTCCCTGAGCTCAGTAATGCCGGATAAAGCTGAAATGTCGCTGATATTGTTGTCAGAAAGGAAAAGCCAGTCCAGATTGGTAAGACCGGCTAAGGCCGAGATATCGCTGATATTGTTGTCATAAAGATTAAGCCAGCTCAGATTGGTAAGACCGGCTAAGGCCGAGATATCGCTGACGTTGTTGGCATAAAGCCCAAGCCAGTCCATGTTGGTAAGACCGGCTAAGGCTGAAATATCACTGATCTGCATGTTATCAAGGTCAAGCTTCTGCAGGTTGGTAAGACCGGCTAAGGCTGAGAGATCACTGATATTGTTACGCGCAAGGATAAGCGTTTCCAAGTGTACGCAATATTCCAGTCCGGTGAGATCCGAGATGCCTTTCTCTTGGGCATCAAGCGTGGTGATGGATTCAAGGTCGGATGTGTAAATTGAACCTTCCGGCTTGTTTATAACCGCGCGAATGGCAACTTCAAGATTGGCGTCAGGAACGGCTACCACTATCGTGTCTATCGTCATAGGTTCAGTTGGATCCGTCGTCCCCCCACCGCAGGCAGTCAGAATTGGAACCGTGGCCAATAGCCCAACTACCAATAGCCATTTTACTAAACGGTAATTCAGGTACACTCGCATCAGCGCTCTTAGCCTCNACAANAAGACACCAANGTCCCNTCTTCCCATGTTGGTTTGTGNATGGNAATAGTTTANTCCCCAGTTGAGNGATTGTCAANATTTTAAATAGAGATGANCNCTTGGGCNTGAGGNTATTATGTCACTTCCCTTTTCAGGCCAAGTAGAATCTCCGTATAAGCCCTAGGAGGCGNCTAGGCCAAGGTTCCAGAAGCCTAATCAGTNTGAAAATAAGCAGGGCNCTAAGTGNTCCGATAGCCACCCCACCCAATATATCTAAAGGATAATGAATGCCCACATATATCCTTGCAAAGCCGACGAGGNAGGCAAGAAATAAGAGAAAAATTCCAGCCTTCCTGTCGGCTAGGAGAATAGCAACGGCAATGGCAAAGATTACAGCAGCAGAATGAGATGGGAATGAAGGATCAGTTGGCTGGTAGAAAAGTAAATTGGTGGGAAGTTCGGTAAAGGGACGNGGAGTGAAATAGAAGAGGTTGAATATTCTAACGGTTCCNGTGGCTATCCCCAAGCTTACTGAAGCGCCCATTATCGCCTTTTGGTTCTTCTCCCGTTGGTGAATTTTCCTGGTTCCGAACCAGAGAGCCAACAGGACAAGACATGAACTTGTGATAAAAAAGTAATCGTTGGCTACCCCCTTCAGGGACTCGTCAAGGAGTGGTGATTTACCAGCGAGACCATTAATCCAGAGAAAAAGCGTTTCATTGACAGACATCATTGTCTCCTGCCAAACCGGTGCCGGAGCGCCTGGAAAAAGGTTACTTCCCTTAAGGCTTCAATCCCGTCATGCTGCGCATGGTTCCCCCGTAAATANCTGTTCTTGAATAGCGACGAGACCACCAAGGTGAAGCCAAGTGCTGTCGTGAGGGCGAGTACAAAGAAGGCAAACTGCTCCCATCCTTGAATTATCCCGAAAGGATTTCTCAAGTTCCATGTAAAAAAGCCAGCCATGGCTGGGCCCACCGTTAAAGCGGCAAAAAGGTAGGCATAAACCTTACGGTTAAAAAACGAGATCCCTCTCAGATCATTATAGGCCGCCACAATCTGAAGCATCCCCACAATAGCTACGAATGCCAAGTAAAAATATTCCAGAGCAAGTCCGGCCATCATTTGAGCCATCTATAAAATCCTTTACTCTTTAAAGTGCCTTACTCCTGAAAGGGTTTCTCAATCAATTCCCACCTCACCATACCATCCTCAATTAGCTGGCGGATTTTCCTCNCTTGCGGAGTAAGCTGGCGACTCTTACCGCTTTTTATCTCTATTATAACTATCTCTTGAGGGTTCCCGCTAGCCAGACCGGGAAAGACTATTAAGTCTATGGGACTACCGATAAATCGAGCCTCGGTAGGGTCATATTTAAACTCTGGCAGGTAGGGGGCTAACTGCTCGGTAAACTTGCCGCCCAGAACCGCTCNGCTCTGGCTAACTGCCTCTCTTCTCCCTCTTTCCCTTTCCACCTGCCAAAGTTTAAGTTCGCTCTCTTGCCATTGCCGAAATTTATTTTCAAACCGCCATCTGGTAATAAAGTAAGCCAGTAAAGTCAAGAAAACAGCAGTGACCAGTATAACTATAATTAGAAGAGTGGTTTCCATTATGAACCTGCCAGATATGTATTTTAGCGCTTATTTGGCCCGATTTTAGCCATCGCTAGGTTTAACTAGAGGGATACCAGCGGTACATAAAGGGCAATCCGGCGGTGCATAAGCCGGTGTCGCTGAACGAAGACAACTAAATAGCGGCACCCCAAAGTCTTGCCCCTGCTCGGAGCGATCAACCAGTACCCCGATACCAATAACTTTAGCACCCTTTCCGGCCACCAAGTCCATAACTTCAGCTACTGATTTGCCGGTGGTAAGAATATCATCAACAATGAGAACCCGCTCACCGGGGCTAATACCAAAGCCCCGCCTGAAAGTCCTAGCCTCATCCCCTTCTTTCTCAGCAAAGATACCCCGCACCCCCAGCTGTCTAGCCACCTCATAGGCCAAAATAATACCACCGGTAGTCGGCCCAGCCACTACCTGAATTTTTTGTTTCTCGTAATGGGCAGAAATCATTTGGCAGAGCTTTGAAGTTAGGTCAGGGAACTCAAAGATACGGAACTTCTCCCAATAGATAGGAGAATGTAACCCGGAGGTAAGCCGGAAATGTCCCTCGAGTATCGCCCCTGATTTATGAAAGATTTCCTCTACGCTATTTATCAACCTCACCCCCCCCGAACTACCCCTAATAAGGGCAGATAACTACTCATTACCTTGACAGCTATTAAGGTAGGTGAATAGTTAGGCACCAACCCCCATTCGCTTGGCGGCCAAGTTGATAACCAGGCTTGACCAACAATATCCTGCTGGAATACTGTCCAGCCGGCACGAGAATCGGTACTATTATTGCGGTTATCACCAAGAACAAAGTAATTATCCTCTGGTATATTTTGCTCTGGAAAAGGACGGATGGATGGATCTTTGATGTAAGGTTCATCTAATCTCAAACCATTAATATATACCGCCCCATCCTTTATTTCTATAGCTTCGCCAGGCAAACCAATGATGCGCTTGATAAAATCTTCGTCCGGGTTATTAGGATTGGGAAATACGATGATATCGCCTCTTTCGGGTTCGTGCAATTTATAAACGACTTTGTTAATTACAAGTCGTTGGTCAGGATAAAGGTTAGGCTCCATGCTACTATATACTACAATAGAACTCTGGACTGCGGTCTGAATTAGAAAGAAGAGGGCTATGCCTAGTACCAGAATAACCACAAACTCACGAAGAAAAGCCTTCACTTACTAATCCTCTCTTCCAGATTTAACTTCAATTATACTCTATCCGTCTCTATCCTGCCAGCAGCAGCACCACTACTTCTGGCAGATTTTTGTAGCAAATGTATAATCAGAGCTAACTAAACTCATGCTTCTTTGTTACATATCATAGGAATGTAATAAATCCAAGAAATAAGAGGTTTAGTACATGGATATTCAAGTGCTTGGTTTGTTTTAGGCGTAATCATATTTTAGTAAACATAATTTGGCAAGATTTACCCTACCATTATTGCTTAGGCTATGGTAAGGTTGAAACTCAAGATGTCGTTACAGAACTTATTATTGTGGGCGGCGTGAGATGATTGGGGCAGAGTGAAAACCATCGTTCTTTTGGGCGCGGACAACAACACCAAAGACAAACAAAACTTAAGGAGTGGGGGAATAATGGAAAAGATAATAGGGGAAAGGAAGTGGTTACTGCCTACAGGTCTGCTATTAGGGCTATCGTTAGTCTTTTTGAGCGGTTGTGCCGCCGAGACTGTNAACAATATTGCGGNAGGGGTAGGTAACCAGCAAGATGGAATCTGGGTTACCGGCACGGGAGAGATGTCTGTTACCCCTGATGTAGCTATTCTCAGCCTGGGCATTGAAGCTCGAACGACTACGGTAGCTGAGGCGCAAGCTCAAGCCGCCGTAGCCATGGACGCCGTGATGAACGTCCTTAATGACTACAGTGTTGCCGCAGAAGACATTAAGACCCAATACTACAGTATCCAGCCGGTGCGAAGGTGGGATGACGGTAAGGAGATACTTCTCGGCTACCAGGTAACCAATACTGTTAGCGTTAAAATTAGAGCTATGGAAGATACCGGGAGCATTATTGATGCTGTAACCGCCGCCGGTGGCGACTATACCAGAATAGGCAGTATCAGCTTTACTGTGGACGACCCGTCAGCCTATGAAGTAGCAGTCCGAGACAAGGCAATGGCTGATGCTAAAGCCAAAGCAGAACAACTGGCTGAGCTAGCTGGTGTCACCCTGGGCAAGCCGACCTATATTGCCGAGAGTAGCGGCTCTGTCCCTGCCTATTACGATTTAATGAGGGCGTCTGAGGCAGCTTCTGTCCCGGAAACACTCATCAGCCCTGGAGAGACGGAAATTAGCCTTTCCGTTCAGNTAGTCTACAGTATTANCTAAAGAAACGACCTCCAGCTGGAAGGCTGGAGACTGGTAAGGGCAGAGTGAAAACCGCTATGCCCTGTGGCATGTCTGATAAACATAATGGGAGAGCACGGGCTTAAAACCTGGCTTTCCTATTGCTTTTAGACAGGTATGTTTAACACCGCTTAGTTCATCAGCTAATTTGCACTTCCCAAAAAATAGATGCTAGAATGAAAGCATGGACTACATGGAACAGGCTCTCTCCCTAGCTAAACTAGCCGTGGGGCAAGTAAGCCCTAACCCGGCGGTAGGAGCGGTGGTGGTCAAAAATAATATAGCCGTCGGACGGGGCTATACCCAACCACCTGGTTTCCATCATGCTGAGATAATAGCACTAGAGANGGCAGGGNGGGAAGCCCGNGGGAGCACGATGTATAGCACTCTGGAGCCATGCTGCCATTATGGTCGGACCTCACCGTGTGCTCAGGCAATCATTGCCGNCGGCATCACTGAGGTTCATATGGCNATGCTTGACCCAAACCCTTTAGTTTCCGGGCGCGGTAAAGACGAACTGGAAAGGGCAGGCGTTAAGACATTTATTGGTGAGCATGAGCAAGAAGCCAAGGACCTCAACGAANCCTACATTAAATTTATTACCACCGGTATGCCATTTGTTACAGCAAAGTACGCTATGAGCCTGGATGGCAAGATTGCCACCAGAAGCGGTGATTCCAAATGGATTAGCGGTGATGATGCAAGACACTATGTTCATANCCTGCGCTATGCCAGTGANGCTATTATGGTCGGAGTGAATACCGTCCTGNCCGATGACCCTCACCTTACTGCCAGGAGTGGCAGTGGCAGAGGAGGGACCGCTAAAAAGCAACCTCTTCGGGTGATTGTTGACGGCAAAGGACGTACACCCCTTACCGCCAAGGTATTCAGCCAACCGGGTAAAACACTTGTGGTGCTGGGTCGACCGGCTAAACCTAAGAAGACCGCCGCTTTTTACAAGGCTGGTGCAGAACTGTTAGAATTACCCTCAACAGGAGACCATGTAGATTTGAAAAAACTGCTAAAAACACTGGGTGAGCGGGGGATTACCAGTGTTCTACTGGAGGGTGGTGGCATTCTCATCGGTTCCCTATTTGACCGCGGCCTTGTNGATAAGGTNATTGCCGTTATTGCCCCCATCATTATTGGTGGACANAANGCAAAGATNGCAGTCAGTGGCCAAGGTGTTGNTAGAATNNNAAACTCACNCAAGCTGGAACGTGTTAGCNTAGAAAGATTNAACCCGGATTTAATAATTAGTGGGTATGTATCTAAAAAAGGATAAGGACAAGATTAGTAGTAAGGTCTTGGTAGGGGAGTGAAGATGTTTACCGGAATTATAGAAGAAGTAGGCAGTGCTACTCAAGTGTCGGCTAATAAGCTGGTAATTGCCGCCGGCAAAGTTCTTAGGGGGATGGANCCGGGTGNCAGTATCAGTGTTAANGGCGCCTGCCTGACAATAACTAATCTCAATACTAACTCGTTTTCAGTTGACATAACACAAGAGACACTAAAGCGAACTAACCTAGGACTACTTCATGCCGGGGATGGGGTCAACTTGGAGCGTCCGCTAACTCTAGATAAGCCCTTAGGTGGGCATCTGGTCCAGGGTCATATAGACGCTACCGGTAGGGTAGCGTCGGTAAGCCAAGAGGATGAGACAATCATGACTGCATTTGAAGCCCCCCCCCAAGTAATGCGCTATATGGTAGAAAAAGGCTTTATTGCCATTGATGGGATTTCTCTTACCGTAGTGACTCAAGACACCAGATCATTTCAAGTGGCTATTGTCAGTCACACTCGAGAAAATACCACTCTTGGCCACCGTCAGGTAGGCGACTTGGTCAACCTAGAGGTGGATATTATTGCCAAATACGTGGATCGACTCGGCCAGACTGACACTACTGATATAACCTTTGGTTTTTTACAAGAGCACGGGTTTATAGTAAGCTAAGTTATCCCGTTTATTTCAAAGAGGGAAAGCGGTCATGGGATTATCAAATATTAGCGGGGCTATTGAGGATATAAAAGCAGGCAAATTTGTTGTTATCGTTGACGATGAGGACAGAGAAAATGAGGGTGACATAGTCATAGCTGCGGAAAAGGTTACCCCNCAATCCATCAATTTCATGGCACGCCACGCTAGGGGGCTTATTTGCCTGCCCATAACAGGCAAACGGCTTGACGAACTAAGAATCCCCTTAATGGTGAGCGATAATAGCTCAAAGTATTCTACCGCCTTCACTGTGTCTGTTGAGGCAAAACACGGAGTAACCACTGGCATCTCAGCTGCCGATAGGGCACAGACAATAAGAGCAGTACTTGACCCGGCAACCAACCCAGAAGACCTATCCCGTCCAGGGCACATCTTCCCTCTGCGAGCTAGAGATGGGGGTGTCCTGGTGCGAGCGGGACATACTGAAGCCGTGGTTGATTTAGCTAAACTTGCTGGTCTTTATCCGGCCGGGGTTATCTGCGAGGTCTTGAACGAAGATGGCTCTATGGCACGGTTACCAGACCTCGAGACAATATCAGAGAAGTTCGGTATTAAGATTGTCAGTGTATCTGACCTTATCGCCTATCGCCGCCGCCATGAAAAACTGGTTAAGCGAGTAACNGAGGCCAAGCTACCAACAANTTACGGNGATTTTACTGCCATTGCCTANAAAAGTGATATTGACCCTGATGAACATCTAGCTATGGTGATGGGAAATATATCTACCATGGAGTCGGTGTTAGTCCGGGTCCATAGTGAATGTCTTACTGGTGATGTCTTTAGCAGTCTCCGTTGCGATTGTGGTGAGCAGGTTAGGCTAGCACTAAAGGCTATTGCCAAAGAGGGACGAGGAGTCTTGCTCTATATGAGGCAGGAGGGACGAGGCATTGGCTTCCATAATAAGATTTTTGCCTATGCCCTCCAGGATAAAGGGTTAGATACCGTAGATGCGAACCTGTCTTTAGGTTTCAAAGCCGACCTGCGAGACTATGGTATCGGCGCCCAGATTCTAGCTGACTTGGGTTTACACAAGATTCGGCTGCTTACCAATAACCCCAAAAAGGTGATCGGCCTTGAAGGCTACGGGCTTCAAGTGGTAAAGACAGTGCCCATTATTACTCCAACCAATCCGCATAATCGTCGTTACCTGGAGGCAAAACAGAAAAAACTGGGACACCTTCTAAAAGTACCAGAAATAACCGACAGCTAGGAGTAGAAAAATTTATACAAGGAGGTAGTAATGAATAAGCGCTTTGAGGGTATGTTACTAGGCAAGGGACTGAAGTTTGGAGTCGTTATTTCCCGTTTTAATGAGTTTATCTCGGAGAAACTACTTGACGGAGCACAGAACGCTCTTCTTCGCCACGGTGTCAGTGAGGATGATATAGACATTGCCCGGACGCCAGGATCACTTGAGATTCCACTGGTAGCTTTAAAATTAGCTCAGAGCGGAAGGTATGACGCTGTCATCTGCCTCGGCACTGTAATACGTGGCGGGACATCTCACTTTGAATANATTGCCACAGTGGTTACCAAGGATATCGCCAAGGTGGGCTTAAAGACTGAAGTACCGATCATTAACGGCGTAATTACCGCCGATACCCTGGAGCAAGCTATTGAACGAGCCGGAACCAAGCAGGGTAATAAGGGTTTTGATGCTGCTGTAAACGCCATTGAGATGGCAAACCTACTAAAAAGTCTGGGTTAGTTGCTCAATGTAGCTCTGTCAGTCAGTAACCTTGTAGACCGTGTCGCCCCTTCTTACTCGCTCTGAAACCTTGATGCCGATAGCATCGCCCGCCTTGGCCTCAGCAACGGGGGCGTTATTACTCTCCATTGAGTCAACGGTAAGCTCTAAATCAGTAGTATGACCCTTAATATGGATTGTGTCGCCTGTTTTTAAAGTCCCTGTCAAGTCAATGCCGGCGACCACCGGNTGGGCAAAAAAGTCAGACACTATCCCGACTTCTACTTCAGACATCTTCCTGCCTCCTTTCTGCATAATTTTCAGACTAGTATACGCTATGCTTCTGGTTTAATCAATAATCCCAACTCTTTGACATAGTCCTTAAAGTCTCATATAATTAATCCGCTAATAGACTATGGGGTGAGTGAACTTGGCTGAGAAAGATAAACCTGGTGCCAAAAGACAGGAGCTGGTGCTGGATGTTAACAATATTAAACAGCGCCTAGATATGTTAGACCAGCGATTAGATAATATTGACTCAGTGGTTACAGCGGTCACTGAACGAGTAATGAGCCAACCTATCACCCTTAATATCACCTGCCCCGACTGTGGCAAGAATATAGAAATTGCTATCATAGGTAACAAGAGACCAACGATTTAACCCAGCTATATCAATCCTCGAGGAGGTAAATATGGAGATAGTGGCCACCATCAATAGAACCAAGTATGATGTATTCCGCTGGAGATATGAGCTTAGCATACCAAAGAAATTAGTTTTAGCACTGGGTATGGCTGCCCTTACTGGACTGGTAGCTCAGATTAAGTTTTATCTTCCTTGGACTCCAGTGCCAATAACCGGGCAGACCTTTGCCGTGCTCCTGGCCGGTGTGCTCCTGGGAAGGCGATGGGGAGGTATCAGCTTGGGCATTTATACCGGGTTAGGCGTAATTGGACTACCCTGGTTTGCCGGATGGTCAAGTGGCATTGGTGTTCTCACCGGTACCAGCGGGGGTTATCTCATCGGTTTCATTTTCGCCGCCCTTTTCCTGGGCCATTTCACCGACAAGTACATCAGGTCGAGGAGCTTCCTAAGCATGTTCGTGCTCATGCTTTTCGCCAACTTTGTCCTAATCCACGGACCGGGATTACTTTGGCTGAACTCCTTCGCCTACGAGGCGTGGCTGGGAGCCAGTCCAGTTCTGGGTCTCGGGCCTTATGAAGGGAGAAGTCTTTTGGCTCTGCTCATGGTGGGTACCATTCCCTTCATAATTGGCGATATTATTAAAGCTGCCGCTGCGGCCGCTAT
>NZEH01000025.1 GCA_002690375.1 Dehalococcoidales bacterium | reverse complement strand
TCAACTGGAATACCACACCGTGCCATGGTCAGGATCATCTTTGACCTCATGTCCTGAAGGGAATCGTGAGGTGGTACCGGGAAATAGCCTTCCTTGTACCTTGGCTTATAACCTAGGTTAGGCTTCTCCTCTTTTCCCGTATTCCAAGCGGCTTCAACTGAGTCAATATAGTAAAAGCCACAGCTTTCGTTCTGGTCAAACCTAATATCATCGAAGATAAAGAATTCCATCTCCGGACCCCAATAACTCGTATCGGCGATGCCAGTAGCTTTAAGATATTTCTCTGCCTTTTTGGCGATATATCTCGGGTCGCGAGAGTAAGGCTGCTTGGTCAGCGGATCATAGATATCGCAGATTAGGCTCATGGTAGGAACCTCACAAGCAGGGTCAATAATGGCAGTCTCGGCGTCCAGCATGAGTAGCATATCGCTTTCATGAATCTCCTGAAAACCACGGATACTTGAGCCATCAAATCCAATACCGTCCACCCAGATGCCCCGAGTAGGGTCATCACTATCGGTAAGTCCACTTGCTGGGATGGAGAAATGTTGCCATAGTCCCGGCAGGTCACAAAATTTGAGGTCAACAATTTCAACATTGTTTTCCTGAACAAACTTGAGTATTTCTTCTGGCGTCATAATTATTTACCTCTCTTTTTATTTGAGTGCTTCTTCGCCTGTCTTCCCAGTCCTAACGCACATTACGTTATTAACCGGGAGAACAAATCAGGGCGGGAAATTTACTCTTTCTCACTTCAGTTCTAAGTAGGCCCACCAAGTAGGCTCTCGGATCAGACCACCGACTTACCGCGCTCCCCGGTCCTCACCCGGATCACCTCAGTGACAGGACTCACAAAGATCTTCCCATCACCGATCTCTCCGGTGGACGCGCTCTCGATGATCACCGCAATAGCCCTCTCGGTATCCTCGTCCCGGACCACCAGTTCCACCTTGGTCTTGGGCAGCATATCCACCTCCACCGTCCCTCCACCGCGTACCTGGTGGCTAATCCCCCGCTGCACACCACGCCCCATGACCGGGACGGTGTTCAGGCCCATAAACCCTGCCTCAGCCATAGCATCCTTCAACGCCGTCAACCGCTCAGGGCGAATAATCGCTTCCACCTTGTTCATACTAGATCCCTCCTTCTCAGATATCTAGAGCCTATACCCAGGCTCGGCGTGTTGTGACACATCCAACCCCGCCTCCTCCTCCTGCTTGGAAACCTTCAGACCCATGGTCACTTTCAGAACGTAGAGGATGATGGCAGTGGCAACGAAAGCCCAGGCCCATGTTGCCCCAATGCCGATCAGTTGGTTGAGAATCTGCTCCCCTCGGCTAGCAGCTCCAGCCAGGTTACCGAAGCTGCTGAAACCAACCCCCACAAAGAGACCGGTGGCCAGAGCGCCCCAAGTCCCACCTATACCATGGACTCCACAAACGGCCAGGGCATCGTCCACCTTAAGCTTGGTGAGGAGCTGTACAGCCGCATAACAGAAGATGCCGGCGCCTACACCGATGATGATAGCAGGCATGGGGCCCACGAAGCCAGCTGCAGGCGTGATAGCTACCAGCCCCGCCACGGCTCCAGAAGCTGCTCCCACCACACTCGGCTTGGTGCCTAAAATCCACGACATGATCATCCAGGTAACGGCTGCGGCCCCAGCGGCAGTGTTGGTGACTACAAAGGCGTTGACCGCTGTGCCATCGGCGGCAAGGGCACTGCCCGCGTTAAAGCCGAACCACCCGAACCAAAGAAGCCCTGCTCCTAGGACGACGAAGGGTACGTTATGGGGCTCCATGGGCTCCCGCCCGAAGCCCAGCCGTCGTCCAAAGATGAGAGCGGCAGCCAGGGCAGCAACGCCCGAGTTGATGTGCACCACTGCGCCACCCGCAAAGTCCAGGATACCCAATTCACCCAGCCAGCCACCTCCCCACACCCAGTGCGCTACCGGGGCGTACACGATGGTGACCCACAGGACAACGAAGACCACGAAGGTGCTGAACTTCATTCGTTCAGCAAAGGCCCCTGTGATGAGGGCCGGGGTGATGATGGCGAACATAGCTTGGAAGATCATGAAGGTCTGGTCCGAGATAGTGAGGCCCATGGTGGACTCAAAGGCGGATACACCAGAGAGTCCCAGGAAATCCAGATTCCCAATGACCCCACCGATGTCACCACCGAAGGCCAAAGTATATCCCCACAAGACCCAGACCACACTCACAATGCCGATGGTAATAAAGCTATGCATAATAGTGCCCGAAACATTCTTAGACCTAGCTAGTCCACCATAGAAAAAGGCGAGACCCGGGGTCATGAGCAGCACCAGTGCTGCCGAAGCTAGAACCCATGCAGTATTGCCTGTATCCATAATAGCACTCCTCCCTTTTTACCTGTAAGGATAGCAAGCCAATGTTTCGTATAGATTACAGTGGGATTAAATTGATGTTACAAGCCATGGGGATTGGTGAGGGGATCAGCTATTATACTTTCCGTAGCCGATAGCCAATATTTCTTACCGTCTCAATGAAGGTATGCTCAGAGTCTTCAATCTTACTTCTTAGTCTCCTGATGTGTACATCTACGGTTCTATCGCCACCGTAGTAATCATAGCCCCAGACCTTGTTAAGTAGAGCCTCGCGGCTAAAGACCCGACCCCTACTCTTNGCCAGAAAGCGGAGCAACTCATACTCCCTAAAGGTCAGCACTACCAATCTGCCTCCTACAGAGGTCTCACACCTAGCTAGGTCTATTAATAAATCACCACATTTAATTACTTCACCGGTATCAATGCTCTTGGTTTTTTTAAGAAGTCGTTTTATTCTTAACGCCAGTTCTTTTACATCATACGGCGTAATGACGAAATCATCTATCATCTCAACATCAAGGCTATTAAGCGTCTCCTCACTAGCTAGAGCAATAATCGGCGGCGACCTCTCAAGCTTGAGCCCTTGCCATAACTCCCACATGTGTGCCGGGTGGCTATTTGCTGCCACCAGCACTAGAGCGGGGGCTGTTTCAGCAACCTGCTTAACTACTTTCTCTCTATCATCGGCAAGCAAGCAAGCAAAGCCCATTCGGCTAAGTCCCGAACGCAGCCCCTCTATTCCATCACCTTCGGGAGCTATNATGAGTATGCTAGTCATGCTTCACCCTCTTCTTANTAGGCATAGAGNCGACCATAAGGGCGGAGCCAACGGGGGAAGAGCTTGGTAAATTTGTGTTTAAGTATCTCCTCAGCATCGTAGTCAAAATGAGAAGCAAACTCGCCGACAAACTCTCTTAAGATCTGGTGGTCCTTTTCCTCTAACTCGGTAACACCCACTTCCCTACCCAATTGATAATCTTTAACACTTCCCTTAAGATAAATGACGCCGCCATGCATGCCAGTGCCGATAAAATTAGCCTTGAGATGCTCTCCTTTGGCCAGATTTAGACCCAGTAGAATTAGAATGCCACCNGCCATGTACTCACCGAGGAAATCCTGGGCACTGCCGCCAATAACCAGCACCGGCTTCTTATCCCGATATTCCTTCATATGGATGCCGGCCCGATAGCCAACACCATCCCTGACAAAAATTTTACCTCCCCTAGCTGAGAGGCCAATAATATCGCCGGCATGCCCGTGAACAATTATTTTGCCATCATTCATGGTATTACCACAGCCATCCTGCGCATTGCCGTAAACGGTAATCCTGGGCCCATTCATAAAAGCACCCAGGTCATTACCGGGAACACCGAATATCTCAATATCAACTGGCTTATTTAAGTCCGTGCCGATATATCTCTGTCCATAAACATTACGAAGCTCAACCTTGCTGACATTATTAGCTACTAGCTCTTTAAGATGAGCGTTGAGCTGCCGATAGAAAAGACCGCTAGCATCTATTTTTACCACTTGACNCTTCTCTTTAATATTCTTGTCCATNTTTTAGCTCCCNGCCATCCTGACTCCCAGAATCTCAAGCTCGGTATCGGTAAGCCCAACACCCCTCAGGTGGAGACGATTGCCACGAAGGCTTTCCAAAGCGTTAATACCCATGCCACCCAGCATGTCCTTAAGCTCCAGATCCCAGCCACGAAGGAGATTGGCTAGCCGTCGGGCACCAATATCAGGANTGATCCTCTTGGTGAGGGCAAGGTCAGTNGTGCAGATACCCCAAGCGCATTTTCCGGTATGACACTGCTGACACACAGTGCAGCCTAAGGCAATTAAAGCGGCGGTGCCAATATAAACGGCATCAGCGCCAAGGGCGATTGCCTTAGCCACGTCACCGCTGTTTCTNATGCCACCTGAGACCACAAGTGATGCTTGGNTGCGTATACCCTCTTGCCTCAGGCGACTATCCGCCGATGCTAGAGCCATCTCAATTGGGATACCGACATTGTCACGAATAATCTTAGGAGCAGCACCGGTAGACCCCCTAAGNCCATCAAGAACAATGATATCGGCACCAGCCCGCACCATACCNCTGGCAATGGCCGCTGAGTTATGGACAGCGGCAATTTTCACCGATACCAGCTTGGTATAGTTGGTGGCTTCCTTTAGTGCCCAAACCAGNTGGGTTAGGTCTTCAATAGAGTAGATATCGTGCTGCGGCGCCGGAGATATGGCATCTGTCCCCTGGGGAATCATCCGGGTCATGGACACCTCGGAGCTAACCTTTTCCCCAGGCAGATGTCCGCCAATACCGGGNTTAGCCCCCTGACCAATCTTAATCTCAACCACCGGAGCCACATCAAGNTACTCNGGGTGAACGCCGTANCGCCCTGATGCCACCTGGACAATGGTGTTATTGCCATACTTATATAACTTGGGGTGAAGTCCGCCCTCACCGGTATTCCACAGGGTACCCATCTCNGTAGCCGCCCGCGCCAGAGACTCATGTACATTAAGGCTCACTGCGCCGTAGGACATAGCGGCAAACATGACCGGCACCTCTAGTCTCACCTGAGGAGCTAACTCTGTCTTCAGGCTTAAGTCCGGGTGAAGTTCTACCCGCTNCGGCTTCTGCCCTAGATAGGTTGTAAGCTCCATAGGCTCTCGCAGGGGATCAATGGATGGGTTAGTCACCTGACTGGCATTTAAGACCAGATGGTCCCAGTAGATACGTTGGCCTTTATCATCACCCATGCCGGTAAGGAGCATACCGCCGGTCTCGGCCTGTTTCATGATGTCCTCAATAACCTCAGGACGCCAGTTATAGTTATCCCGGTACTCCAGGGGATTTCTTCTAATAGTTAACGCCCGGGTAGGGCAGAAGAGGACACAGCGGTGGCAGCCAGTACAGTTCTTCTCGCGGCTNNTCGCCTCANCNTCCTCANCGTCATAGTANTGGCTGTCAAANGTNCACTGGTTAAGNCACACCTGACACCGAATNCATCGCTCCGGGTCTCTTTCTATTAAAAANTTAGCCGGTATATATGTCTTCACTGGTCTTGCCCCTTTAAATCCGTANCAGTATNCCCCTTTTTGCCAGGTACTGCTTGGTCTCATGGATGGTGTAGCTTCCATAATGAAAGATGCTAGCGGCCAGAACCGCATCNGCCTTNCCNNAAACCANNGCCTNANAAAGGTCTTCNANNGTNCCNGCGCCACCNCTGGCAATAACCGGCACNCTCACTGCCTCAGAAATNGCACGCGTCAGCTCAATATCATACCCCGCTTTATGCCCATCAGCATCCATGCTGGTAAGCAAGAGTTCCCCAGCCCCAAGCTCTACTGCCTGTTTTGCCCAGNCGAGGGCGTCAATACTGGTTGGCTTNTGACCGCTTNGNATATAGACCTCCCACCGAGGTTCTTTACTCTCTACCCGTTTGGCATCTATAGCCACCACAATGCACTGACTGCCAAATTTATTAGCCCCTTCTCTAATCAAAGAGGGNTTAAGCACAGCGGCGGTGTTTATCGAGACCTTATCCGCCCCAGCGGCTAGCATCCGCCGCATATCGTCGATAGAGCGCAGCCCGCCACCAACAGTAAGCGGCATAAAGACCTCCTCAGAGATACGCTCTACTANGTCCACCATAGTATCACGCTCCTCAGGGGTGGCTGTTATATCNAGAAAAACCAGCTCGTCGGCATCCTCTTTATAATAGAAGCTGGCCAGCTCCACTGGGTCACCAGCATCGCGTAAGCTAATAAAGCTCGTCCCCTTTACCACCCGTCCCCCTTTGACATCAAGGCAGGGAATAATCCGTTTAGTCAGCATTTTACAGCTTCTCCTCTGCAGTNACTAGTGGCTGTGACTTGAGAGGCTGTTTCAATCTGCCCACTACCGGCTCACCACCCATTGGAATCCAAGCTCGCTCCAGGTCAGGACAAATGAGTCGGATAGCCGACTCCTCAGACGACAGGTAGAGCATGTCACCCTTTTCCCCAACAATAAGCGGACGGAGTCTGATGCGGTCAGTAAAGCCAATCATCTCACCGTGATGAGCAACAATAACTGTAAATGGTCCATTTAAAAGCAAGCTTCCGTATACCTGTCGTAGTGTCCGCGGTAGCCTCTGCTCCTCCGGGGAGCGGCGCTCAATATCCGTCCAAAAGGAAGGCGCCAGTATCTTAGCCACTATCTCAATGGGAAGCCTATGTCTCCGTACCAAGAGGTCAACAGCATAAGCCACTACTTCGGTATCGGTCTGCATGGTGCATTGATAGCCGAACTGCTCCAGATAGCGCCGATTTATTCCATAGGATGAAATCTCGCCGTTATGAACCACTGTGCAGTCCAGAATAGAGAACGGATGAGCTCCACCCCACCAGCCCTGGGTATTAGTCGGGAATCTGCCATGTGCTGTCCAGAGATAACCCTCGTATTGCTCCAGNCAGAAGTAGTCGGCTATCTCCTCAGGATAGCCCACCCCCTTAAACACCCCCATATCCTTACCGCTTGAAAAGACATAAGTATCCGGCAAAGTACAGTTTATTTCCATCACCTGCTCAACCACATAGTCATCATCAGATTGCTCTTGAGGCTTATGCTGGCCTACCTCAAGAAAGTAACGCCATACCAGNGGTGCATTTACAATTGCCGATGTTGGTTGCGTTGGTATCTCCTCGTCATAAGCTAGGTTAAACTTCTCTTTAAGAAAGGCTTCGGTCTGCTGCTTTCCATCACGGCTTAAATACATTATGTGGAAGGCATATAACTCGACATACTCCGGATATATTCCGTAGACAGCAAATCCGCCGCCCAAGCCATTACCGCGCAGANGCATATTGGCAATAGCTCTGATGATACCTTCCCCAGAGAACCTCCTGCCTGAGGTATCCATCACCCCGAATATAGAGCAGGCATCAATTACCTTATCGTCATGATAGGGATTATTCAGTTGGCCAATTTCTTTCATAGCCTTAAGCTCCCGCAATAAGAATTCCTACTCACCAGCGACTATCTCTTCAGCTTGCTTAACAGAGACTACCTCAAGAATTACACCTGAAGTTGGTATCTCAAGGTGTGGGCGCCACCTTTCTTCAGGCAGAGAGAGGAGGCCGAAATCACAAGCCACCAGCGCCTGCTTGAAACTGTTAACATTTACCCTGTCCTTTATTAAACTATAGACGATGCCTGATTTTTCAATGTTGCCCATAAAGACCATACCCACCACCAGCCCATCCTTTAATATTATCTTGCGGTAGTTATCGTCATAAATGTTACTGATTACTTCATAGCTATCATCGGGCGGAATAACTATCCCGACGGAGACCACATCCAGCCCGAAGTATTTTAGGGAGCTCATCGCTAGCCCACCCTGATACTCAGTTCGCACACCGGCCATGTTAAATCCGGCAACTCTGCCTCCTAGATAGGCATTGGGCCAGAGGGGGTTAAGCCGATTCTCACCATGGATAAAATCATAAGCCTCGGCCACATCACCACAAGCATAGACATCGGCACTGGATGTCGCCATACGGCAGTCAACCACTATACCACGGTTTATCTTTATACCGATGTCAGACACAATCTCAGAGCGCGGCCGGACACCAATGGCTACTATCACTAGATCACAGGGAACTTTTCTGCCATCATCCAGGGTCACACTGCTCGTGGTCTTCTCTTCTGCACTAATCTTGGCTACGGTACGACCGGTTACAATACTAACCCCAGCCTCTCTAAGGGTTGCCTCCTCTCGAGCCGATGCCTCCTC
>NZEH01000024.1 GCA_002690375.1 Dehalococcoidales bacterium | reverse complement strand
CAAGCAGATGCTCATCAATATTGACGAGCCAGTGCCAGAGAGCGCCACCATAACCAGCCTGAAAGAGGCAAAAAAGGTAGCCGAAGAGCTAGGTCTGCCCATAGTAATTCGCCCGGCTTATACCCTAGGGGGGACAGGGGGAGGCATTGCCAATACCCGGCAGGAGCTGAATAAGATTGTAACCACCGGGCTGGCGGCCAGCCCTATTCACCAGGTGCTACTGGAAGAGTCGGTGGTTGGCTGGAAGGAAATTGAGTATGAGGTTATGCGAGACGCTGCCGATAACTGCATCACTGTTTGCAATATGGAGAATATTGACCCCATGGGGGTGCATACCGGTGATAGCATTGTGGTTGCCCCCAGCCAAACGCTAACCAATAAAGAATATCAGATGCTTAGGACAGCCAGCTTAAAGATTATCCGTGCCCTTGGTGTGGAGGGTGGCTGTAACATACAGTTTGCCCTTGATCCAAGTAGCAGTAACTACTATGTCATTGAGGTAAACCCACGTGTCAGTCGTAGCTCGGCGCTTGCCAGCAAAGCCACCGGCTACCCCATCGCCCGCGTCGCCGCTAAGATAGCCGTCGGCAAACGGCTTGACCAAATCCCCAATGAAGTAACCGGAAAAACAATGGCCTCTTTTGAGCCAGCTCTAGACTACGTGGTAGTCAAGATTCCTCGCTGGCCGTTTGATAAGTTTGCCTCCGGCGATCGCATTATCGGCACTCAGATGAAGGCTACTGGTGAGGTAATGGCTATTGACCGCTGCTTTGAAGCCGCTCTTCAAAAGGCGGTTCGCTCCCTTGAGTTCGGCAAACGCTCGCTCTTGTGGGAAGACCCCAAATGGAAGCTAGACAGGGATGTCAGTTCCTATCCCCTTGAACCTAATGACTTACGACTATGGGGAATAATGGCTGCTCTTCGCAGAGAAATAACCACCGAAGAGATAGCCGAGGGCACCAAGATTGACCTGTGGTTCATGGCTAAATTCCAGAACATCGTGGATATGGAAAAGAAGCTCCTGTCTCAACCGCTGATGCCAGAGCTCTTGTGGCAGGCAAAGAGGCTTGGCTTTTCTGATGAGCAGATTGGCACTCTGGCTGATAGACTCCCGGAGCAGGTGAGACAACTGAGATACAGCTGGAATATCCAACCGGTCTACAAAATGGTGGATACCTGCGCCGCCGAATTTGATGCCGCCACCCCCTACTTTTACAGCGCCTATGAGCAGAAAAATGAGGCTGAGCCAATTAAGGGAAATAAGGCAGTGGTCATTGGCAGTGGGCCCATCCGTATTGCTCAGGGTATTGAGTTTGACTACTGCAGTGTTCACTCTGCCTTGGCCTTGCAGAAAGCGGGTTTCAAGAGTATAATGGTCAACTCCAATCCAGAGACAGTATCCACTGATTTTGATACCAGCGATCGCCTCTACTTTGAAGCCTTGGATGAAGAAAGCCTGCGTGACATTATTGAAAATGAAAACGGCGCTGAATCTAATACACCAACACCGTCAATAGTTCAGTTTGGAGGGCAGACGGCAGTAAATCTGGCAGAACCATTATTCCACAGTGGCATGCCCATCCTCGGTTCCAGTGTCGAAGCTATTGACTTGGCTGAAGACAGGCACCGCTTTGAAAACTTCCTCGCTCAGTTGGATATTCCCCAAGCGCCGGGGGCAGGGGTGACCTCTATTGACGAAGCCTTCAATATAGCCAGACTCATCGGCTATCCGGTGCTAGTGCGTCCGAGCTATGTTCTCGGCGGCCGGGCTATGGAGATAGTTCATGACGACAGTGAACTGGTGCGCTACATGAAGTTGGCTATAGACTTGGACACCGGCCACCCGGTCCTTATTGATAAATACCTTGAGGGCAAAGAGGTAGAGATTGATGCCGTCGGTGATGGTGAGGCTGTTTTTATCCCCGGCATAATGGAGCATATTGAGAGGGCTGGGGTGCACAGTGGCGACTCTATGGCGGTATATCCCGGTATCAACTTGAGCCAGCAAGAGATAGAGACTATTGTTGACTATTCTGTCCGCATAGGGCTGAATCTTAAAGTTAAAGGACTAATGAATATTCAGTTTGTCATTGTGCCTAATACTGGCGGGTCAGCTGTCTATGTGCTAGAGGTAAACCCACGTGCCAGCCGGACTATCCCGTTTATCTCCAAGGTCACCGGAGTGCCAATGGTGGATGTTGCCACCAAGGTCATGCTGGGCAATAGTTTAAAGGAACAGGGTTATAATACCGGACTGCTACCCAGTAAAAAGCTAATCGCTATTAAAACCCCCGTTTTTTCGATGTCCAAGCTAGTGGGTGTTGATACATACCTCGGCCCGGAGATGAAGTCTACCGGTGAGGTAATGGGGATTGACTATACCTTTGATGCCGCTCTAGCCAAGGCATTACTGGCGGCGGGGTTAATGCTGCCAGCCAAAGGGGCAATATTGTTCAGCATTGCTGATCGGGACAAGGCAGAAGCACTACCTATAATTAGGAAGTTTTTTAAAGCCGACTACAGGCTCTACGCTACCGAAGGTACATCAGAGATGATTCGTGCCGCCGGCCTTACGGTAAAAATGATAAGCAAGAAACTGAGCGAGGGGCACCCAAACATTGTTGACATTATCAGGGACGGGACCATAGACGGCGTCCTAAATACCATTACCGGTGGACGCACCTCTTTAAGAGACGGCTTTCAGATTCGCCGGGCGGCTGCTGAAAAGCGCATCCCCTGCTTTACTTCCCTTGATACCGCTAAAGCAGCAGCGGAGGCGGTGGCCAATAGCAGTCAGACTTATAGTGCCCAGCCCCTGCCGGACTACCGGGAAAAGGAGCCGGATTGAAGCAGGTATCGACCAAGGTCATTAAGAATGATCAAATTCTATCAGAGCTTGAGCGTCATCAGGCGCGAAACATATTGGGTAGCTGGATTATTTGGTTGAGATGCCCCCAAATAGCTCGAGAAGCAAAGCCGGGGCAATTTGTTATGGTCAGTTGTGGCGAGGAATGCACTCTGCCACGTCCGTTCAGTATTCATCAGGTTTATGATGAAGATATTGCCCTTTTCTATGCTGTGTGGGAGGATGGAAAAGGCACAAGTTGGCTGTCTCAGCGCCATGTTGGTGATACAGTAGGGCTGTTTGGGCCGCTGGGCAACGGCTTTTCTATTTATCCTACTTCGCACAACCTGTTACTGGTTGCCGGTGGCATTGGCATTGCGCCACTCTGTTTTCTTGCTGAGTATACTCTAGAACAGGGGTATCCGGTAAGAATGCTAATGGGGGCATCAGGGGCGTTTAAGCCATCAGGANAGCCNAATCCNTCTCAGCTTTACCCTGAANNGCTTNTGCCNCCCGNNATAGNGANGAAGGCCATTNCCACATCTGCTGATGGCTTGAAAGGTATGGTCATCGATCTCCTGCCCGATTTTATCAACTGGGCAGATCAGGTATTTGTCTGCGGGCCGCTGCCAATGTATAAAACAATGGCACAGATGCCGGAACTAAAAGACAAACCAGTCCAAGTTTCCCTGGAGATGAGGATGGGTTGTGGGCTGGGTGTCTGTTACAGCTGCACCATCAGAACAAAAACGGGGCTAAAACAGGTATGTAAGGATGGTCCCGTATTTAACATTGATGATATACTATGGGATGAACTAATTGATGTATAAAATGAGGATGAACACTTACCACTTCTCAATAAGTCTCCCCGCTCTATCTTTATTGTTAGTATTAATAGTAATTTCTTGATGCATGTAGGCTAACAAGTTATAACTTTGTCAAGATGTTCGCTTGCAACGTCCATTTTTTACGCTGTTCTTGATATAATACTTATAGGAGGTGCTTGATGATAGTCACCAATAGAATCAGCCTTCAAAGTAGAGGACACTGCGATATTATTGATATTACTCATGAGGTAGCCGAGCAGGTCGCCAAGACCAAAATAACTAGTGGCACGGTGACCATATTCGTCGCCGGTTCCACGGCTGGAATTACCAGTATTGAGTTTGAGCCCGGCTTAGTCTCTGACTTAAAGGATATGTGGCAGCGGCTTGCCCCGGATAATATCACCTATGGTCATGACCGCACCTGGGGTGACGGTAATGGCTACTCACATGTTCGTGCTTCTCTTTTGGGTGCTTCTCTAGTAATCCCCTTCCACGACAAAAGGTTAACACTTGGCACTTGGCAGCAAATAGTGCTGGTTGATTTTGATAACCGTTCCCGTTCAAGGCAGGTGGTAACCCAGATCATGGGGGAATAGTAGAGTCGAACTACTTGTTGCCCTGTATCAGTGACAAGAATTCAGCCCGGCTAGCCGATTGGCGGCGGAAGTTGCCCCTTAAGGCCGAGGTGATAACACTTGATCCAGGCTTCTTTATGCCGCGCATTACCATGCATAGGTGCTCTGCCTGAATAACCACCGCCACGCCAGCCGGTTTAAGTCCAGAAACAATGGCATCGGCAATTTCGGTAGCCATTCTCTCCTGTATCTGGGGACGCTTGGCGACAATTTCTACAACTCTGGCCAGCTTGCTAATACCCACTACCCGGCCTTCTTTATTGGGGATATAGCCTATATGGACTACACCGTGAAATGGCAAAAGATGATGCTCGCACATGGAATAGAAGGGGATATCCTTTAAGATTACCATCTCCCGATGCCCCAGCTCATAATCGACTTTTAGCTCTTCACTAGGGTCTTTACCCAGTCCCATAAAGAGCTCAGCGTACATCTCAGCTACACGCCCGGGGGTATCGGCTAGACCCTCTCGTTTAGGATCCTCTCCAACAGCCTTGATGATGGACTTTACAGATGCTTTAATTACCGCCTCATCAAACATCTAAGCGCTCCTTATAAACTTGTTACCATAAGAATACTTATAGCTGACCCTTCAAATAGTTGACCCAGCACTCTCTGTCCAGAGTTCTTACAATATAATCCGATATGCCAAGGTACTGGTCACTGCCCAGATATAGAACCGGGCTGACCTTTTCTAAATTAAGCGTTTCATTTTGAGTAAAGACCTCTTTTTGGTAGTGTACTGCTAAAATCTCCCCTACCAATAGCCTGTGGTCACCAAAAGGACTGTCATCAACTACTTTGCATTCATAGGCAGCATAGGCTGCTTTTAGGATTGGAGCCTTTGTCTTAATTGGATTATCAGTTACAATTTTAAAAGTCTGAAACTTATCTATCTCTCTACCCTTGCTACCACCTACTGCAGCAACCAGCTCAGCTTTACTGGCAGGTAGAAAATTAATGGCAAACTTCTTACTTTCTAAAATGAGCTCATAGGTAAACCGCTTGGGTGAAATGGATACCGCGTAGAGAGGTGGTTTTCTGGAGACTGGCATATGCCAAGCTACCGCCATAGCATTATCTCTTTCTCCGGCTTGAGTAGTAACCACAACGGTCAATCTGGGGTAGTGGTGATAAAATGGCTCTATGTCCGTACTGGTTTCTTTGGTCATTTTTGATCTCCTGCTTTTTTACTTTATGTCAAGTTATTATTAACCCCAGCCCAACGCCCGCTCAATAGCATCAAGGTCAGCCGGAAGCTCAAGAAACTTCTTATCAACCTTAACGGCAATGTCAGGGTCCTTAAGCCCTGTACCGGTGACAATGCAGACCACACGCTTTTGCTTAAAATCCATCCCTTGGTGAGAAAGCTTGATAAGCCCGGCTAAAGAGGCCGCTGAAGCTGGCTCACCAAAGATACCTTCTTTAGCCGCCATGAGCCGGTAAGAGGCCATAATCTCATCATCACTAACCATATCAATAGTGCCACCTGACTCATCGCGAGCGCTAACTGCCTTTTGCCAGCTAGCTGGGTTGCCGATTTGTATGGCGGTGGCGATGGTCTTCGGTTTCTTAATAGGATACCCACGGACAATAGGGGCGGCACCATCAGCTTGAAAACCCCTCATTCTAGGCTTACTTGTTGCCCTGCCCGCCTGATAATATTCAGTAAAGCCTTTCCAGTAAGCAGTAATATTGCCGGCATTACCTACTGGGATAAAAAGCTCGTCAGGGGCATCACCTAGGGCGTCAACAATCTCAAAGGCAGCCGTTTTTTGTCCATCGATGCGATGAGGATTGATTGAGTTTACTAGTGCCACCGGATGTTTCTGAGTTAGAGTTCGTACCAGTTTTAGAGCGTTGTCAAAATTACCCCTGATGGCAACTATTTTGGCACCATGAGCGATAGCCTGAGCCAGTTTACCTGGGGCAATCTTGCCTGCGGGAATAATGAAAATAGCACTAAGTCCTGAGTAGGCAGCATAGGCTGCTGCCGAGGCGCTGGTATTGCCGGTGGAAGCACACATTATTGCCTTACTGCCGGCTTCTAGGGCTTTGGCTACGGCAACTACAATACCTCGATCCTTAAATGAGCCGCTAGGTTGACACCCTTCCAGTTTAAAATAGAGCTCCCCACAACCAATCTCCTTCTCCAACTGGCGAGATCTGACCAGAGGGGTATCCCCTTCACCCAAGGTAAACAGGGGAGTATTAGGCGTAACGGGCAGGAATTCTTTATACCTAAATAGAACTCCGACTTTCATTATAGCCATCCGGTTTAAACCTCAACCCGGATAAAGTTATTTATCTCCTTAACCACCTCTAGGTGTTCAAGCTCCTCAAGAGCCTTTTGTACTGCCGCCTCTTTAGCCGGATGGGTCATGATAACAATTTCTGCCGTTTCAAGTAGTTCATCAGCTTCTTTCTGGATAACCGAAGAAATGCAGATATTATGGTTACCTAAAACTTGGGAAATTTGAGCCATGACGCCGGCGCGGTCAGCGACATTTGTCCTGATGTAGTAGCGTGTCTCAATCTCGGTCATCGGTTTAATAGTTCTATCTGGCTTAAGTTGCTGCATAGTTCTAGAGCCGACACCGGAGACAGTATCGCGCGCTGACAAGACAACATCAGCGATAACAGCACTACCGGTAGGTAGTGGACCGGCACCCTCACCGAGGAAAATTACCTTGCCCACGAGGTCACCATCAACCATAACTGCATTATAAACCCCGTCAACTTTAGCTAGGAAAGAGTCTTCGGGAACAAACGCTGGGTGAACCCGGAGTTCAATTGTCTTATCGCTCCCTTTAGCTATGGCTAGCAGTTTTATGGTAAAGCCCAGCTCTTTAGCATATTGGAAATCACGGCTGGCTAGGCGCGCAATCCCCTCACGGTAGATATCATCTGGTCGGATTTGGCTCTTAAAGGCTAAAGAGGCTAGAATAGCCAGTTTGTAGGCGGCATCTATGCCCTCTATATCATTTCCGGGGTCGGCTTCGGCATAGCCCAGCTTTTGGGCTTGGTCAAGAACCGCGGCAAAGTCGACTTTCTCCTGCGACATTCTGGTGAGAATATAATTGGTAGTCCCGTTTATTATGGCATAGATGCCGTTTATTTTATTTGCTACCAGATCACGCTGAAAAGGGGCTATTAAGGGAATGCCACCACCGACGCTGGCTTCATAACGCAAACCAACATTATTTTGTTGAGCTAAAGCCATGAGTTCTGCCCCATGCTTAGCAATAACTTCCTTGTTCGAGGTAACTACATGCTTACCCATTGCGAGTGCCCTTTTCAGATACTGCCGTGCTGGATTCTCACCCCCGATTGCCTCAACTACTATATCCATGTCAGGTGTTTTAAAGAATTCCTCATCATCGGTAGTAAAAAGCTGAGGCTCCATTTCCTTCACCTGCGGACGGGATAGATCTGACTCTAACACCTTTATTCTTCTAAGGACAAGGGGACAACCGGCCGGATCTGTTAGAATTTCTGCCTTATCCATTAAAACTCTGGCTACCTGTCCGCCAATTACCCCCAGTCCCATTAAGCCAATGCCGATGCTTTGCTTCCTCATTGTTTTAGCACCCCTGGTTTGGTTTTAGCTTGCCTGAACTCTGCTTGTTGCAAATGCTCTCATCTCATCATTCAGATAACTAACTATTCTGTTTTCTGGGTCATCCATAAGAGCTGTCAGCCAATCATTCATAGTTTTAGATATCAGCGAATTCCTATCCTCATCAGAAATTTCCCTAGTACTACTATCCAGAACCTCAAACAGCCAGTAGCCGCCGTTGGTCGTTGCCGTCTCATCGCCAATCGGCTCACTTATAATACCAAGCTCAGTCTCTGGAGAAAATATAAAGTCGTCAATGGCTTGGCTCATATTACCTGGGGTGAGCCAGTCAAGGTCACCTTTGTTTTCATCAGCACCAGGTAGCTGGGAAAGCTCACCAGCTACCTGGGCAAAATCCTCACCAGCCTCGAGCCTAGCTTTTATATTTTGTGCCTCTTCCCAGCTTGTTAGCAGTATTGCCTGAACATGGGCTTCTTCCGTCTCTTCATCCCTTTCCAAGACTCGAATCAGCCAGTATCCCAGACTTTTGGATTTATCCTCATCATAGAGTGGCTGACTTAATAATCCCACCTCGGAGTCAAAAACAAAATTCTCAAATAACGGCGTATCAAGTAGCTCCTCCAGAACCCCTCTGGGTCGCCAGCCAAGGTCACCGGCCTCCTCCTTGGTAAGGCTATCTAGGGAAAGCTCGCTGGCGAGTTGGGCAAAGTCTTCTCCGGTCTCCAGCCTGACTCTGGCCTCAGCCGCCTGGCTTTGGCTTTCTAAGAACATGGCCATTATATGTCTCTGCTCAGCCGAGGGTGGTAACTGTGGATCAAAATACTCTTGCCTCAACTTCTCAAATAGTAGCTGAGTTCTAACTATGTCACTAACTGCCTGATTATGGGGCAGCTCACGGCTATCTAGCTCATCACTAACTGCACTATCGCTGATACTGATACCCAGTTCTAAGGCCTTCTCCCTGATGAGTTCCCCCTGTTCAATGCTTTCTAATACCGGCGCAAGTAAGAACTCAATATACTGGGCGTCTTGACCTCCAGCGTGATGCCTAAGCGTTTTTATGTAGTAATCCATATTAAATTTGGTGTTATTTACCTCAATTACGGTTTGCTTGAGAGGCTTATACTCGGCCAGATACCACCCATAATAGATTCCAGCAATGATAAGCCCAATGACAACAGCAATAACGGAAACACCAATACTCATGATAATCCGCTGCCTTCTCTGCTGTTGTTGCCATCGGGAAAGCTGGCGTTTGGTAAATTTGTCTTTTGGTCTTTCTACCTTCTTTTTCGCCAAGAATAGTTAGCCTCTTTTTTGGGGTAGACAAATAGCTCAGTCGGTCTTATCTGGCCGTCTCCTTAGAGAAATCTCAAGGCTTTTTACTGGTGCTATCCCTTTCAGGCTGGAGACCATGCCTAACAGGACATTACCGATAATCTTTTTGGGAAAGATGTTTAAGGTTGTGGGAGCATTATTTATGTAAAGAGTGAGTCTTTCTCTTTGGGGCTTTATGAAGCCTTGCTCCAGTAGGTCAGCTAAACCCTTAACATCCTCTAGTGAGAACTGTCGGGTCTTGGTCTTTAAGAGCTCATCGGTAGCAATTGCTATAAGTTTACTCGCAGTGTCAAAGGGTGGGCCAACCTCCCGGCGATGAACCTCTATTTTAGGTGAGTTGCCCTGCTTGAAACCCTCGGCAAGTATAATGTCGTAGTCTTCACCGAAGATGTGTGCTGCCTCGTCAAGGGTTAGCTCCTTGGCCACTGGCTTCATCAGTACAATCTTATCCGGGGAGCTGATAGCTGTAGCCTCACTTCCGGCTTGGAGATGACGCCAGCTGTCCTTACCTGGTTTGTCCATTTCAAAGCTGTGGTGGCTATGCTTGATGGTAGCTACTCGGTAATCCCTTGACTTTAGTTCCCATACCAGTTTTTCTAGAAGGGTTGTCTTTCCTGATCCTGATTTACCGACTATCGAAACTATGGGGGGCATTTCTCCAGTTTCTCTCCTTTCCATGTAGTTGGACTATTGGTCTATTATAAGTTTTTTGCGGCTGTAGTGCAATTAATACCACTTATAAGCCTCTAGGGCTGATAGCAAAACTCAAATCACAGTCTGCCCACTTTCCAAAAGTGGCTCTGTTATTATATACTATGAAGCTCTAGGAAAACACTACATTGCTGCTAGAGATACTCTTTATGCTAAGGAGGGTTAATGAAAGCCGTTATCCTCGTCGGCGGGCAAGGCACTAGACTCAGGCCGCTCACCATAAATACACCGAAAGCCATGGTGCCGGTGCTTAATAGACCATTTCTGGAGCATGTTATCGATAACTTAAGCCGGCATAAGGCAAGGGAGATAACCCTGGCGATAAGCCACCTGGCACAACCAATTAAAGACTATTTTGGTGATGGTTCTCGGTTCGGGGTCAAGCTTAACTATGCTTTAGAAAAAGCCCCGTTGGGAACAGCTGGGGCGGTGAAAAATTCTGAAAGACATTTAGACGAGATCTTTCTGGCGCTAAACGGTGATATTTTTACCGACCTTGACATCACTGCTATGATGGATTTGCACCGCCGGAGAAATGCAAAGATAACTATTGCTCTCACCCCGGTTGATAACCCCACCATCTACGGGTTGATAGAAACCAACGCTCAGGGCAGAGTGATGCGATTTCTGGAGAAGCCTTCTTGGAGTCAGGTAACTACCAATATGATCAATGCTGGTACCTATATCTTAGAGCCAGATGTTATGGCTTATATCCCATTCCAGACCAACTTCAGCTTTGAGCACGAGCTATTCCCGCTCCTTCTGGAGCGGGGCGTGCCAATCTATGCTTATCCTTCCTCTGCCTACTGGCTAGACATAGGCACCCCAGAAAAATACTTCAGGCTAAATAAAGACCTGCTCAGTGGGCGTGGTGGGCAGTATGGTCTTTCATCAGGTCAGGAGGTTGTTGTTGGGGAGAAGAGTCATATTCATTCGACAGCTCAGATAACAGGACCAGTAGTAATAGACAATAACTGCACTATTGGGGAGAGGGTCAGGCTAACCGGGCCGGTGGTCATTGGCCATGGTAGCGTGATACTGGATGATTCCGTGATTACCGAATCTATTATCTGGCAAGCAGTTAATATAGGGAATAGGGTCAAAATAAAGGATTCAATAATCACCAACGACTGTCACCTTGGTGATGGAAGCATTGTGGAAGAAGCGGTGCTGGGAGACCATGTTACCGTAGCCAGTGGTTATAAACTAAAAGCGGGAAGCAAAATCTGGCCGGGGACAACGGTTGGGTAAATAATACAGCCATCAGTTTTGTAAAGACCTACAGATAGATATATAATTCTTTAGAACCAACACTTTTATAGTGAACAAATAATGACTAATGCCAAAGGAAGGAATAGCTCCAGTTATTTGCCGACTAATGTCTATCTATGGCCGCTCAGGCGGTATACCGAAATGTATCGCCGTTCGCTGGAAGAGCCTGAGGCATTTTGGGCAGAGCAGGCACAAAAATTGGACTGGTTTAAAACATGGGACCGAGTCCTTGAGTGGCAGCCACCTTATGCACGGTGGTTTGTCGGCGGCAAGCTCAATGTCTCCACCCAGTGCGTTGATCGCCACGTTAAAACTTGGCGAAAAAGTAAAGTAGCCATCTACTGGGAGGGTGAGCCCGGCGATACTAGGGTCTTAAGCTACTCCACCCTCTTTATGGAGGTCAATCATTTTGCTTCAGTACTCAAACGACTCGGGGTAGGTAAAGGGGACAAGGTCGCCCTTTATCTACCCATGATTCCAGAACTACCGATTTTTATGCTTGCCTGTGGGCGAATCGGGGCAGTGCACACGGTGATATTCTCTGGCTTCAGCCCCCAAGCGATAGCCGACCGGGTCAATGATATTCAGGCAAAGCTCA
>NZEH01000023.1 GCA_002690375.1 Dehalococcoidales bacterium | reverse complement strand
AAAGCCAAGCTAAGCCCGGGTACCCTATATCTGGTTGCCTGGTAGCTCACATCTGTTCTGTCGTTGATTCGGGCAATGGGGGAGAGATCAACAACATCTGTTATCTCTTCCTGAGAAGCATAAATGTAGTAATAAAGGAAGTCCGTGGCATCACTTGGGCTCCAAGAGAGGTCTATCTGTCCGTGACGGATATAAGAGGCATCATTTGCGATTAGACCGGTTATCGCTGGAGGTGGTGTCCTAAGTTCGCGGGTAGCAATTGTAGCAATTACTATTATAAGTACAAATGCTACTACCATTATGGACAGTATCCCAATTACCCAGTATTCTTTTTTTAGAGCCACCTTCTCCTCCTTCTTTATGTTTGTAATATAGAGCTAAGGTGCTTGGTAGTGATATTTATTATATTGAATCATTGTAGTACATCAAGCAATGGCTTGAGTACTAAAATAACTGTACAGAAAGATATTAGCCTTGTCAAATTTTATTATGTGGTCTGTTAAACAATGAAAAAGGAAAGGGGCGGAAGGATTAAAAGAAGGGGATTTGCCTCTTCAAACTACCCTTTAATAAATGACTTTTCGTGGTAGAATCATTTCCCTCAAGATGCGTACTAAAACTCCTGCCGGCCCTCAAGGGCACGGGATAAGGTAACATCATCAGCGTATTCAAGTTCAGTGCCAAAGGGAAGTCCCCGGGCGAGGCGGGTAACTCGGATGCCTATAGGTGAAATAAGGCGCTTAAGATATAGTGCCGTTTGTTCACCCTCAAGGGTGGTGTTGGTGGCTATGATAACCTCAGCTATTTGGCCATTTTTCAGCCGCTCCATAAACTCTACGATTCTAATATCATCGGTACCTACTCCCTCAGTGGGTGAGATGGCTCCATGAAGCACATGGTATAGACCTGTATACATTCCGACATGCTCTAGAGCTAGGATGTCTTGGGGCTGTTCCACCACGCAAATCTTAGTTTGATCTCGCTCGCTGCGGCGACAGATAGGGCATAACTCGGAATCTGTGATATTAAAGCAAGCTGAGCATAGTCGGGTCTTAGCTCTAACAGATACTATCGCCTCAGATAGCTCTATGGCTTGTTCATCGGGGGCACGAAGCAGGTAGTAAGTAAGCCGCTGGGCACTTTTGGGACCGATGCCAGGTAATTTGTTAAGCTTCTCGATGAGCTTATTTACTGATTCGGTGGCGGATATTGAGATCTGGTCCAATTTTGACTCTCCTTAGCCTTTATTCGGTTATCCCCGGGATTTTAAGGCCTCCGGTTAGTTTACCCAAGTGCTTGGCCGCCAGTTTTTTGGATTTATCAAGTGCTTCGCTTACTGCCTTGAGCACCAGTTCCTCTAGGTAGGCTACTTTATCGGGATCTATCACATCGGCTGATATGGAGATGGACAGTATCTTTTGCTGACCGTTTACGGTAACCCTGACGGCGCCTTTCCCTGATTGAGCTTCAACCACCATTTTGGCTAGCTCTTTTTGAGCCTTATCTAGCTGTGATTTAAGCTCTAGAGCCTTACCTATCATTGAAAGGTTCATTTCTCCTCCACATTAATAATTTGGGCGCCCAACTTTTGGGCTTCCCGCACCAGGTGGTTTTCCTCTGGTTTATAGGCACAACACACTTGGCAGGAGTGCCCTAGAAATCTACTTATGATTTTGGCAACTACTCTCTTGTTTTCCAACTCTTCTATCTTATCCTTATGGTAGGAATATCTAAATGTCAAGGTTACCATATCACCTTCAAGGGCTACTGGTTTAACTCCGGCGCTTCTTAAGATGGCAATAGCCGGTGTTCTTCTAGCACTTTCCGGAGCCTGTTCAATAACCTGTCTCCAGTTTAGTTGTAAGCGTTCCAGCTCGCCACTCGACTCTGGTGGGGGAGTGGTGGGCTCTACTGCTTCTGGGGTAACACCGATCGACTCAGGTTTGGCGGCTCTATTTTTAGGTGGTTGAGGTGGGGGGGTAATAGCCATCTCTTTGGGCTTAACAAACTTGTCTTCAGTCTGAAGAGTTGGTGTTTCTTTTTCTTCGGCTTCAGCTAGGGTGTAGTCCACCAGTGCTAGCTCTAGGGGTAGGCTAGAAGAGTAACTATCAAGCCCCGGCTCAAGCTGGCTGAAGAGCTTGACCGCCTTCAGAACATGCTCAAGGGGAATCATTGAGGCTAGACCCTTTAGTTCGGCAAGTTCCTCAGTGGTAAAGTCCAAGTCTTTATCACCGCCGGTCTTTACCAGCAGCAGCCCCCTGAGGTAGGTCGCCAGCTCACGGCTGAATTGCTTTAGGTCAAGGCTATCGTTAGTTACGGCATTTATGGTTTTCATTCCAGCGGCGATATCATTATTTACAATATGTCTTAATAGCTCTTTGACTCGTTCATCTCCGGTAACACCTAGGATAACCTGAACTTGCTTGAGGTTAATGTCGGCGCCGTAATAGGCAAAAAGCTGCTCCAGCATGTTTTCGGCGTCTCGTAGGCTACCGGTGGCGTTTTTTGAAATAAGCCGCAGCGCTTCTGGTCCTATTTTTATGCCTTCGGTAGAGGAAATACGGTTAAGCTTTAGTATTATATCTTTTTGACCAAGGCGCCGAAAATCAAAACGCTGGCACCTAGAGGCGATGGTAGCTAGGACTTTGTGAGCTTCAGTAGTAGCTAGGATAAAAATGACATATGGTGGTGGTTCTTCAAGAGTCTTGAGCAGAGCATTAGAAGCGCTAGTACTGAGCATGTGGACTTCATCTATTATATAAACCTTATACTGAGCCTGATGCGGTGCATAGTTGACCTTTTCCCGGAGGGCTCTAATATCATCGACTCCAGTATTTGAGGCGGCATCAATTTCAATTACATCCAGGGCCTTACCCTCGGTGATGGCTTGGCACATGGGGCAGGTATTACACGGCTCACCCTTACCGTTGCTCAGACAATTTACCGCTTTAGCTAGGATGCGGCCAGTGCTAGTCTTGCCGGTGCCTCTTGGTCCACAAAAGAGGTAAGCGTGGGAGACACGATTGCCACTTAGGGCATTTAACAGCGTTCGGGTAACATGCTCTTGGCCGACTACCTCAGCTAGGTTTTGCGGACGCCACTTACGATAGAATACTTGGGATATCATCTTCTAGCGTATATTATACTCTATATTGCCCTATTTTCAAAAGGGGTTTTTGGGGTAGAAAGCGGTAAACTTGCCGAGGAGCTAAAGTTGCTGTAGGTAATATATAATTTTCGTGACGCCTGTTCCATTATCTCTAGATCCATAGCTAGATCTGTAGTAGGACGGTGATTGGATGTGGCGCTAGGTAAGCGTGAGTATATCCTATAATGGAATTGAGTCGACCAGTATCCCTTCAAAACCACCACATCCTCATCCCTTTGAGGGAGAGAGGGACAATTAGGCAAGAAATTGAATTTCTTAAAGCAGGCTCAAGCCTATCTAATTATAGCAGCGAGGGTATATCCTTGGCGGCCTCTTCAATTCCTTGGAGCTTGGCCGCTACTTCCTTTTGTCTCCGTTTAATTATTGGCACAAGGTCGGTTGATTCAGTATAGTATTTTCTAACCTTTTCCACGTCACTGAGCTCAGATAGTATTAGTGTTACCTCCAAGACGCCCCTTTCCCTTGGATAATCGCCATTTCTTATAATGGCGTTGGGAGCCAGTTCTCTTAGCCAATCACCGAGGTCTTTAACCAGACCCAAGTTCATTTCTTTGGCTGGTGCCGAGATGAGGTATAGGGCTCTACCGGCATCCTTGGGATTACATCTGATTGATAGTTCGCTTATGGCTTCATCCATTGACTGGATTCCCTTGTGGGTTTCGATACTTTTGGCTCTGAAGTTAAGAGTTTTCTCAAAGGGCAATTTAATTAGCTTTAGTTGTGACTTACCAAAGCCTATTGTAGTCCAGCCAAGCAGGGTCTGGATTATGTCTCCGGCATCAAGGGTCTTGGCACCGATGTATTTGGCCTTTTTCTCTTCTCCAGCGCAGAGAAAATCGTAGAACGGCTCAACTATTAGGGAATTAATTTTGGCCAGGTTGTTTTTGAGTGAGAAGTCCTTTCTAACATATCTCTGGTTGTCGATAAGGATTACTGCGTCGGCTACTGAGTCAACGGATTTAAGACAGACGGCAGTATTATAAATGGTTCGTTCCTCAGTTTCTTCTTCGTGTTCAAAAGGGAGAATAACAAGGGCGTATACCGGTTTGTCAGGATAGCGTTCTTTTACATGCTGGGCTATTATTGGTATTGATCCNGATCCGGTACCACCGGCGGCACCGGCGATAAGCAAGAAGCCATCGGTTTCATAGAACCGCTTGGCTGACCTTAAAGCATCGACAACCTTATCAACATCCTCTCTGGCTACTTCAGCACCCAGTTCGTTTATCTTGCCAACACCATGCCCACCGGTCTTTCTGCCGCCGATAAGTATTCTATGCTGGTAATCAGTCTTTATAGTAGCTAGTCCGGTTAAGTCAGCGGCATCTGTGTTAACGGCAAAGACGCCAGGGCATATCTCAATGCTACGTTGAGCACGCGCTCTTTTATTAAGTCGGGCAAATTCATCGGCAACTCGGCTACCACATTGGCCAAGGCCAATAACTACTAACTTCATTTTCTGCCTCCATGGTGTATGTTAAGGGGCTTTGCTATTTTAACCACACTTAGCGGGTAATGTCAATATGCCAAAAGTCATCGGGGAAGAATGTCCCCAAAAGAAATCTATAACCCCTTACCAACAACGTAAGTAGCTAGGTCAGCCAGACGGCAGCAATAGCCCCATTCATTATCATACCATGAAAGCACCTTAACCATATTACCGCCAATAACTATAGTACTGGGTGCATCAACAATAGAGCTTGCGGGATTACCCTTAAAATCCGAGCTGACCAGTGGTTCCTCAGAATACGCCAAGATACCAGCCAGTGGCCCCCTAGCGGCTGTTTTAAGAGCCCTGTTAACCTCTTCGGCGGTAACTTCATTATCAAGCTCACAAACCAAATCTACTACAGAGACGGAAGCTAATGGCACTCTGAAGGCTAGCCCGTGAAGTCGGCCTTTGAGCTCAGGCAGAACTAGGCTCACTGCATAGGCGGCGCCGGTAGTGGTCGGCAGCATATTTGTAGCTGCGGCGCGCGCCCGGCGNAGGTCACTATGGAACATATCTTGGAGTCTCTGGTCGTTGGTATAGGCATGGATGGTGGTCATCAATCCCTTTCTTAAGCCAAAGTTCTGGTGCAATACTTTGGCCAGGGGAGCAATACTATTGGTAGTGCAGGAGGCATTGGATATAGCGTGATGATTATCCGGCTGGTAGCGGTCTTCATTGACACCGAGGACTACGGTGATATCCTCATTTTTTGCAGGGGCGGAGATGAGCACCTTCTTGGCGCCACCTTGCCGGTGGGCAGCCGCTTTGGTAGCATCATTGAATCGTCCTGTTGACTCTATTACTATATCTACACCGTAGTCCCGCCAGGGAATGCTTGCCGGGTCGCGCTCCGAGAGTACTTTTATTTCTTTGCCATCAACGATAATTGTATTATCGACGGCTTTGATTGTGCCTGGGTATTGTCCGTAGCTTGAGTCCCATTTAAGTAAGTGGGCATTAGTTTTAGCATCGGTGAGGTCATTAATAGCCACCACCTCAAGTTTGCCACTGTGGTATTTATTGATTGTCCTTAAAGTTAATCTGCCAATGCGGCCAAAGCCATTAATTCCGATTCTGGTTGTCATTTCATATCTCCTTAGTCAATTTTTTAGCTGTACATTTGCCTTAATAGGCTTTCCCTCTCTCCCTTTTAAGTACGGAAGGGGGCTAGCTACGACTGACAGTTCGGCCTATTTGCTTGGGTGAGAAGTATCTCTGCTATATTTGGCTATGACCTTACTTTTAAGACTACCCCTTTCCTTGTACTCGGCTTCCACCACCATTGATGGTGGTTTCACTAGCTCGACCAAATCTTGAAGGATGCGGTTCACCGCGTGCTCCTGCAATATGCCCACATTTCGATAGGAAGTGAGGTAATACTTCAGAGATTTGAGTTCCACCAGAGAGTGGGCTGGGGTATAGCGGATGATGAGTCGGGCAAAATCAGGCAGCCCGCTCCAAGGGCAAACACATGTAAATTCCTCCGTCTCATAAAGCACTTCAGTTGCTGACCCGGGGTAGTCAAAGGGTATGGCCTCAAGAACATCAACATCAATAGCCTCTTTAATCTGACTATCAAATCTCCGCCCAGCATATTTGTCGGCGCTCATTTTTCTCCTTTACGGCTTGGATGGAATTCATTATTTAGGTCAACCGGCTGATAGCCAGCAGCCAGCAGTATCTCTATATGAACAGTAGTGGTAGTACCTCTTTTTTCATTAGGATTTCCCTTTAGCTATGAAATAGCTCACAGGGCAGGTATCTTTCTTTACTCCAGGCATTAGCAAGTATCTTGGCTTTGCTAGCTCTGTCACTAGCCCAGATGAGGTGATAGTAGGGCGGGTTGGTAAAGGGAGCCGGACTCAAATCCTCAACATGCTTGTAGCCTAGGCTTTTTAATCCTGTCTTAAACAGCCCCACCAGTTTCTTTCTGGCTTCATCGGCTTCTATTTTACCATCCAGCCTTTCTTGCCTAATTTCCTGCCACTTCTGGTTGCCGAAAAGCCGGTTTATGGAGGCTTCACATTCGGGGCGGGCTAAATTTCTTAGTAAGGACATTTCCAGCGGCAGGATTATCAGCATGTCCATCTTATGGCCTCTCCAATCACGGCCATGGATGGCCAGCTTTCTTATTGTTGACCAGCGCAGTCTCCTGTATCCCGGTGGGTCAACGAGGGCAAAACCACAGCTGGAGCGGGGGATGAGGTCAAACGCTTGACGCATAATCTTGTCGCTGATTAAGTTACCGGTTATTATAGTATTATCAGTATTAAATGGTGCCACTCGCTGCTTCAGATTCTCTGTATCCTGATAGTCTTTTACCACAAATATAGCTTTTCTAAACTTGGTTTTTAATGCCCTGAGTTCAGAGCCATCAACAAGGCAATCAGTACCTTCGCAGGTGCAACTGCCGCAACCGGCAAATAGCTCAAGATAACAACAGCCGCTATTTCCTAGCATCTTGGTATAAGCCTCAATGTAGTCACTAAAGCACTCCAGCTTGTGACAGGCCCACTTGCTGATCTGCTGGGGAATCTTCCCCGTTATGTTTGGTTTGTTCATCTAACTACAGCTTTAAGTTGTAGAAGGCTTGTATTCCGGCAAAGCTGGCTTTTTCTCCTAGCTCAGCCTCTATTTTGAGGAGGCGGTTGTACTTGGCAGTGCGCTCGGAGCGGCAAGGGGCNCCGGCTTTAATCAGGCCGCAATTAAGACCAACCGCTAGGTCAGCTATGGTGGTATCCTCAGTCTCACCGGAGCGGTGGCTTACCACTGCTGTCCAGCCGGCCCCTTTAGCCATCTTTATGGCGGCAATTGTCTCGGTAAGTGTGCCGATTTGGTTGGGTTTGATGAGGATAGAATTAGACGCTTTTAGACTGATACCATGTTTTAGACGGTTTATATTGGTAACATAGAGGTCATCACCAACGAGTTGAATTTTACCATCCAGCTTTTGACTCATGAGCTGCCAGCCGTCCCAGTCATCCTCAGCCATTCCGTCTTCAATACTGACAATAGGGTAGTCTAAGATTAGCTTGCTATAATAATTAACCATTGCCTCTTGGCTAAATGATACTCCTTCTCGGGATAGTATATAGTGGCCATCTTGGTAGAATTCTGAGGCCGCCGGGTCTAGAGCGATAAAGCAATCCTTGCCTGGCTGGTAGTCGGCTTTCTCAATTGCCAGTAAAACTAGCTCAAGAGCCCTTCTATTTGAGTTTAGGGAAGGAGCAAAGCCGCCTTCGTCACCAACATTGGTATTTAGCCCTTTGTCTTTGAGTACTGCTTTTAAGTTGTGATAGACCTCGGTAGCTATCTGAAGGGCGTGAGAAAAGCTTCCCGCCCCGGCGGGCACTACCATAAATTCCTGAAAGTCTGTTGAGTCTGAAGCNTGCTTGCCGCCGTTTAGGATATTGANCATGGGCACCGGCAGTTTANAGGCATCTTNTCCTCCCAAATAATGGTACAGTGGTATATGGAGGCTGTTTACTGCGGCGTGAGCCACCGCCAGCGATACTCCCAGAATGGCGTTGGCTCCCAGACGTGATTTATTGTCTGTGCCGTCAAGTTCTATTAGCCTTTTGTCTATAGCCTCCTGCTCGGTGGCTTTTAAGCCGGTTATGGCCGGGGCAATAGCTTTGTTAACATTGGCCACTGCCTTAAGGACACCTAGCCTATTATATCGGGAAGCATCCTTATCTCGAAGCTCTACTGCTTCGTGCTTGCCAGTACTGGCTCCTGAAGGTACCGCTGCCCAACCATTGGTGCCATCAGCTAGTGCTACCTCAACCTCTAGTGTTGGGTTGCCCCTTGAGTCCAATATTTCTCGGGCTTTGACATGCTTAATAGTTGACATTTTATTGCTACTTTGGCTAGTTTAGCTATTAGCCTTTAATTAGCTCAAGAGCTTTTTCTACTGCTTTAAGTGGTGTTTGGGTGGGGATAATTGAGTTATCCGGGTTTCCGTTTCTTAAGAGTGACCAAGTGCCCAAGCTAATAACCGGAATGTCGTTTTGTAGGGCATGACCTATCTCAGAGAGGGTGCCGTAGCGGCCGCCAACAGCGATGACTGCTTGAGCAGATTTCACCACCACCACATTTCGGGCATAGCCCATGCCAGTGACTATGGGAATCTGAACATATTTATTAGCCGTCCGGCGGCTTTCTCCGGGTAGGATACCGATGGTCACTCCGCCCTCTGAGGCGGCGCCACGGCAAGCGGCCTCCATAACCCCACCCAGTCCACCACAGACCAGAATAGCCCCTTTTTTAGCCAACTCACGGCCTACTTCTTCAGCTAGCCCCAGTTCCTGCTCAGAAGCCTGGGCACCACCAATAACGGCAATGAACACTTTTTTGTTTATCATTTATATAGGGATTATAGCACTAGAGGCTGAATATTGGCAAAGAGAGATTGTTTAGAAACCTATCCCTTCACCCCCCTTTCCTTATTCATTTATTAAGGGAAGGGGGAGTGTGGCTAAGAGAGGGATTTTAGTAAGGAGAGGGGATACATGTGGTGAGGTTAATAAATAATCTCACAATAATTAATTATACTTATTCATGGCTGCCGTTAGTCCCTCGGTGACGAGGCAGTAGATAGCTTCACTCACGTCGGGTATGATCTGCCTTATGGCCTTCTTTTCCTCAGCGGTAAAATTACTGAGCACATAGTGAATAATATCAGTCTCGCTTGTTTTAGCAATGTCTGCTGTCGGTCGTCCAATGCCCACCCGGATGCGGGTAAAACCATGGCTTCCCAGTTTGTTGATGATAGAACTAACTCCCTTGTGTCCGCCGGAGCTACTATCTTGGCGGATTCGGATTTTACCTAGGGGAAGGTCAAGCTCATCATGGATGACAATAACATTATTAAGGTTTATATTGAACTTTTTTACTAGCCGACCAACCGAGCGCCCGCTTAAGTTCATAAAGGTCTGGGGTCTGGCTAATACCACCTTGTTGCCGTCGACGTCACCGCCGCCGGTGCGAGCAAGACATATTTTTTTATCAAAACGGATGCCCACCTGCTTGGCAAAATAGCTCAGACAGGTAAAGCCTATATTGTGGCGGTTACTTAAATAAGCGCGTCCCGGGTTGCCTAAGCCAACTATTAATTTCATTTTTTATCGCCCTAAAAACTGCCCAATAAGCATAATCCCTGAGGACCATTTTATCAACTAGGGGTTATCTGATATACTTAAAACACGAAAAATGCGGTATTTTATATGGTAAACCTAGCTAAATTTAGAAAGAGAATAGATGAGCTAAAAGCTGAAATTAACCGTCACAATTATCTCTACTATGTGATGGATAACATCGAGATTAGTGACGCCGGATATGATTACTTGATGAGAGAGCTGAAGCAACTAGAGGTAGACTACCCTCAGTTTGCAACCTCAGATTCACCGACACAACGGGTTGGTGCTGCTCCGGTGGAAGCCTTCGGCGTCGTAGAGCACCCTTTGCCCCTACTGTCCATGGGAAATGCCTTCTCCAGGGAGGAGCTGCTGGCTTGGTATCGCCGAATCTCAAAGATAATCGGCGGGCAGCGGTTTAACTTTGCTTGTGAGCATAAAATTGACGGGCTGGCGGTGGCTCTGACCTATGTTAATAGTCAATTTACTATCGGGGCTACCCGTGGTGATGGCTTCCGCGGCGAAAATATTACCCAGAACTTAAGGACTATTAGGAGTATTCCGCTATCGGTGCCTATGGAGGCACCGTCCCGTTTTGAGGTGCGGGGTGAGGTTTTTTTGCCTAAGATTGGCTTTAATAGACTAAACCGGGAGCGGGCTGAGGAGGGCTTGCCCCAGTTTGCCAACCCCAGAAATGCGGCTGCTGGCTCAGTGCGTCAGCTTGACCCTCGTATTACGGCTANACGCCCGCTGGACATCTATGTCTATATGCTGGGTTACGCCGAAGGTAAGCCAACCCCTTTAACTCACTGGGAAACTTTAGAGTATCTTGGCTCCCTCGGCTTTAAGATAAGCCCCAATAATAGACTACTTGAGGGTGTTGTTGAGGTTGGAGATTTCTATAACGAGTGGGTGGAGCGAAGGGAAAGCCTNCCTTACGAAGCTGATGGTGTTGTGGTCAAGGTAAACCAACTTGACCTTCAGCTCCAACTGGGAGATATTGGTCATGAGCCACGGTGGGCGGTTGCCTATAAATTCCCCCCCATTCAGGGCACTACGACATTGAGGGAAATAAAAATCAGTGTCGGTAGAACCGGTACTCTTAACCCCTATGCCGTTTTAGAGCCGGTATCGTTGGGTGGTGTAACCATCAAGCAGGCAGCCCTGCACAATGAAGATGACATAAGGCGAAAAGATATCCGTGAAGGTGATACTGTTATCATCCAGCGAGCCGGGGAGGTAATACCTCAGGTTATCGGGCCGGTGTTGGCTAAGCGTAGCGGAAGGGAGAAGGAGTTTAGTCTTTTGGAAAAGCTATACACCAGTTCCCAAAAACGCTCGACATGCCCGGTCTGTGGGTCGGAGATTCTTAAACCCGAGGCTGAGGCCATGTATTACTGCCCCAATGCCGTCTGTCCCGCCCAGGTGGAGCAACGACTGGAGCATTTTGCCTCCCGAGGGGCTATGGATATCAGGGGAATAGGCGAACAGATGAGCGTCATGCTAGTTGATAAAGGGTTGGTCAAAAATGTCGTTGACCTATACTACCTTAAAAAGAAAAGGGAACAGCTTCTGAAGTTGGGGAAAATGGCCGAGAAAAGTGTGACCAATATACTCAATGCCATTGAAAAGAGTAAGGACAGACCGTTAGCTCGACTCATTTATGCTTTGGGTATACGCCATGTCGGTGGAGAGACGGCAGAGATCTTAGCTAAGGAATTTTTTAGCCTTGAGGCACTGGCTAATGCCTCAAGGCAGCAGCTTTCATCTGTCCCTTCTATAGGATCTAAAATTGCTAATAGCATTACCGCCTTTTTTAATAATGAAGAGAATAAAGGGATTATTAAAAGATTAAAGGATGTAGATGTCTTGCTAGAGGAGAAAGGAGTAGCCAAGCTTGAGGGGCAACCTCTGTTGGGGCAGGAGTTTGTCATTACCGGTCGGTTAAATAGGTTTACCCGACAGGAGGCAGAGGCACAGATAAAAGCTCTTGGTGGCATAGCTAAGAGTGGCATCACCGCTAAGACAACATATCTGGTAGCTGGTGCTGACCCCGGCTCAAAGATAGAGCACGCCCAGGCTTTGGGTATCCGACAACTCAAAGAAGATGAATTCCTTCAGCTTCTAGGAAAGACTGCATAGATTCACTTAGAAAGATTGGAGATTAAGTATGGCTGAGATTCGTGCCTTTCGTGGTGTGCGTTACAATAGGTCAAAAGTTAGAGACTTATCAGCAGTTATCTGCCCACCATATGANATGATCACTCCTCAGATAGAAGAAGAGCTTTATCGCCGCAGCCAGTATAACTTTATCCGCATAGAACACGGTCTTCAGTTGTCCCAGGGTCCAACTCTGGACAATAAGTATATCCGGGCAGCGACTATCATGGAGCAGTGGTTAAAACAGGGCATTCTGGTTACTGATGAGACGGCGGCTATCTATCTCCACGATCATTATTTTAGCCATCAGGGTAGAGAGTTTAGACGCCGCGGGCTCACTGTCCGCGTCAGGCTGGAGGAGTGGCATAGGATGATAGTGCGTCCCCATGAGGACACGCTGGCTGAACCCAAGAGCGATAGGGTAAGCCTTATTTCAGCCCTTAATGCTAATACTAGCCCAATCTTAGCCTTGTTTAGCGATCGGGAAAGGCAGGTCTCATCGCTATTGGTGGCGCAGGAATCAGTCAAGCCTATAATTAGTATAGGCAGTTCTAATGGAGAAAGACATAATATCTGGGCGATTACCGAGCGTCAGGACGTTAAGCTAATATGCAACTTATTTAATGAAAAGCCACTTTACATTGCTGATGGGCATCATCGTTATGAAAGCGCTCTCGTATATCGGCGTGAGCAGAGCGCCCGTTTTTCGTCGGTATCTGGAGACGAAGCCTTTAATTTTGTCCTGATGACACTAGTAGATTTTGCTGACCCAGGGCTTATCATATTGCCACCTCATCGCCTGCTTCGAGGACTGTCACCATCAAGTCTGAGTGGCTTGATGAACAAGCTAAAGTCGTTTTTTGATATTGTGGAGGTATCACTTGATATGACTGGGGTTGAGCAGCAAATTGATAATTTATTAACTGCTAGCGACCAGATAAGACTGGGCCTTTTCGGTTTGGCGGGAAAACAGATTCTGCTGCTAAAACTGCGCGACTTTGCCACTGCCAGCAAGCTAATGCCCTATTTTCATTCTGAACTATACAAGAGGCTGAATGTTAGTGTTACCGACTACATCATACAGGAAGAGCTTTTAGGGCTAGCTAGTAGCCAGAAAGAGGCAAGGATTGCCTATAACTATGACTGGCAGGATGCAGTAGGCAAAGTTCTAGCCGGAGAATACCAGCTGGCCTTTATTCAAAGTCCGGTCAGGACAGAAGTGATTAAAGCCATCGCTGACGCTGGTGACCGCATGCCGGAAAAATCAACCCACTTTTATCCTAAACTACCATCAGGGCTGGTCTTTAATCGGTTGGTATAGGCGCTTCCCGGTTGGTCTTCTTATTCTCTCTCTGAGAGCCCTCTCCGTCTGTTAACTGGTAGCCGGCGACAATTTCCAGAAAGTAGCGATGTAACCTCAGGTCACTACTAAGCTCAGGATGGAAGGTAATAGCCAGTTTGTTACCTTGTCTGGCAGCTACGATAGTGCTACTATTTAGTCTGGCCAAGATTTCTACCGTTGGGCTAGTGCTCAAAATAATGGGAGCGCGAATAAAGATAGCTGGAAAAGGTTTGTCACCTAGGGCTGGCATCGCAAGCTCGATCTCAAAGCTATCTACCTGTCGGCCAAAGGCATTGCGCCTTATCTCCATATCTATAAGAGCCAACGGAGACACATCGGAATTAGTAATTTTCTTGGCTATTAAGACCGTGCCGGCACAGGTGCCCATAATAGGCAGGCCAGCTTGAGCTATCTTTTTAAGCGGCTTAAATAACATAGAGCTATGCATTAGGCTATTTATAGTAGTGCTTTCGCCACCAGGAATGATAAGCCCGTCTAGGTCTTTAAGATCCTCGGGCTTACGAACTGGTATCGTCTTTACACCCAGTCTCTCTATGATGCCAATATGCTCTATAAAGTCACCCTGCAAGGCTAAAACCCCGATTCTCATTGTTTTGCTATCACCTTCAAGTGCTCTTACCTGTCAGTTCCTGTTGGGCTGCATCTCAGCGGTAGTGTCGTTCTAGCTCGGAGACATACTTGATGCCCGCCCTATCAGCCTTTTGGGCCAACCACTTACTGAACCGCTTTATCAAAGATGATCCCTTGGCGTGGGAAGCGAATCCAGTAGGTGTTGTAGAGAGTTGTTGCTCCTTGCAAGTTTTTCACGAGTTGGTTCGGATTGTCGAAGTTCAATGGAGAAGCGCTCACCTGATGACCAAACGGATTTTCACGGTTGGGATACTCGGTGAGAGTTCTGACCCTTTTCCCTATAGTAGGAAGTTGCTGCGTTATGTATTTACCAGTGTAACTGAAAACTCCTGTCACTACGTTCAGTTTAGTAGTTTCCATAGCTAGCTTTTTCAGCCTTCCCCTTACAGTTTCACTAATTTAGCGGTGTAAACATCAGGCATAGCCAGTATCTGCTGCCTTTGTTCCTCAGGTAGGGGCTCATCCAGAGCTAGTATCATCAGTGCCTGGCCTCTGGGCTTGAGGCGTCCTAGATGCATGTAGCTGATATTTATATCGGCATCACCGGTGAGTTTACCTGCCGCTCCGATGAGTCCGGGACGGTCGCGGTGGTCACTGAACAAAAAATAACCACCGGTAGGCACAATGTCAATCCAGTAGTTATTAACCTGAACGATGTGTGATTCGTCGCGGAGTATGGTACCGGCAACGGTAGTTACCCCGGTAGTGGTTGCCACCTCTATCGTAATCAAGCTGGTAAAGTTTTCACAAGCTATCTCTTTTTGTTCCACGACGGCAAGACCCCGCCGGGCAGCCACTATATTGGCATTAACTAGATTGACCCGTTCCTCGCTTATTCCCTCAAGTAACCCTCCCAAAATAATCGCCTTTAAGGCATTAGTATCGTAGTTGGCAATCTCACCGTTATATTTTATCTTAATAGACTTCATCTGTCCCTCGGCTAGCTGGCTGACCAGACTGCCCACTGTGATTGCTACCTTGAGGAACGGTGCCAGCACCGGCAGAATTTCAGGGGAGATGAAGGGGGCATTAACAGCATATCTGGCTGGCTGTCCCTTAAACACGTCAATAATCTGCTTAGCGACATCAGTAGCTGCCATAGCCTGAGCTTCAGTGGTAGAAGCCCCCAGATGGGGGGTAACGATGATTTTATCACTTTCAAATAGAATGCTCTTTGTAGTCGGTTCAACGGCGAAGACATCCATTGCGGCACCAGCCACCCTATTCTCTTTGATCGCTTTAAGTAAGGCTTCTTCCTTAATCAGACCGCCTCGGGCGGTGTTAATGATACATACCGTTGGCTTGACCATAGCCAGCTCTTTAGCCCCGATTAGTCTCTTGGTTTGTGGTGTCATTGGCACGTGGAGGCTGATAAAGTCCGACTCCTTTAGTAGCTGTTCGAAGGAGACAAGCTTTACTTTCAGGTTATGGGCACGCTCGGGAGAGATGAATGGGTCATAGGCAATAACCTTCATCTCCAGCCCTTGGGTGCGTCTGGCTACTTCAGAACCTATATTACCCAGACCAATGATACCCAGTATTTTATCTCTTACTTCGGTGCCCATAAAATCAGCTCGGCGCCAGACACCGGATTTAAGCACTGCATTAGCTTGAGGGATATGGCGGGCAAGAGAGAGCATAAGAGCAATAGTATGCTCAGCGGCTGATATGGTATTGCCAGTGGGTGCATTAACCACTGTAATGCCGTGTCTGGTAGCAGCAGTTATATCAATATTGTCTACCCCTATGCCAGCCCGGCCGATAACCTGTAGTTTCTTACCCGCCTCTATAATATCGGCGGTAACATTGGTCTGAGAGCGTACTATCAAAGCTTCATAGTCGCCGATTATAGAGATGATTTCCTCTGGCCCAAGCCCAGTCTTAACATCTACCTGGGCACAGCTACGCAGAATATCTATGCCTTCATTAGAGATAAGGTCAGTGACTAGAACCTTCATTTTAGCTTTTCATTCCTTAAAGCCTGCCTGGGGTAAGACTACTGCTAATGCCTCTAAGACTCGTTCTATATCTTCCTCGGTGACCCAGCCGAGGTGACCAATGCGAAAGATTTTGCCGCTAAGTTTCTGCTGTCCACCACCGAGCACAATTTGGTGCTCTTCCCTCAAGATTTTGAGTAGCTTCTTGGTATCAAGCCCATTCGAGGCAGCTATTGAAGTAACCGTGTTGGAGGCGTGGCTTTCTTGGGCAAAGAAGGTCAGCCCTAGTGCCTTTATTCCTTGACGTGTCATTTTAGCCACCCGTGCATGTCTTGAAATGACATTGGCTAAGCCCTCTTTAAGCATCATGTCTAGCGATACTGATAGAGCGAATACAATGGAAACGGCTGGTGTCCATGGTGTCTGTTCCTTTTCTAGGTAGCTTTTGGCTTTGGCAAAATCCCAGTAAAAGCGTGGCATCCTAGCCTTGGCGTTTGCCTGCCAAGCCTCATCACTTATGGCAACCATAGCCAGCCCCGGCGGCACCATCCATCCCTTCTGGGAGCCGGTAATAGTAACATCGCACTGCCAGTCGTCCACTGGCAGTTCAATTGAACCTAGGCTTGAGATGGCATCAACCAGCAGAAGTTTATCAAATTCCTTGGTAACTCGGCTAATTTGAGCTAGGTCATTGGTAACACCGGTGGAGGTCTCATTGTGGGTAACCAGTACCGCCTTGATTTCTGGCTCAGCCTTGAGAGTCTGGCGAATAGCGTCGACATCAGCCGCCTTGCCCCACTCAAAGCGTAGCGCAGTTACCTCGGCGCCAAATTGCTGGGCAATAGCAGCAAAACGCTCTCCAAAGGCACCGATAGACACCGATAAGACCTTGTCTCCTGGAGACAGGGTGTTAACAATGGCTGCCTCTAGGCCTCCTGTCCCTGAGGCGGTGAGCAGAAAAATATCGTTTTTGGTCTGAAATAACTGTTTTAGCTTAGCCGTAGTATCCTTTATAAGCTGGGCAAACTCCGGGCCGCGGTGGTTTATCATCTGTCGGCTCATTGCCTTTAGAACTTCATCAGGGCAGGGTGTCGGTCCCGGGATACGTAGGTCGCTCATATTCTTCTACTCCTTGAGTGTTTGCTACTTTAGTATATCTGAGTTGATAACTTTAGCAAAGCGGCGCTTCCCTACTTTGATGACACTACCACTTTTGATATTATAGTCTAACATAGTATTATTAGGGATTACTTTGCTATCAATGCTAACAGCTCCTTGATAAATTAGCCTATCAGCTTCGCTACGGCTCTTGGCTAGATTCATACTCACAAGCAAACGGCTTATGTTAATCCTATTTATAGTATAAGACTCTTTTCTTCCAGAGNGAGATAATTCGACCGCCTTAAATTGATCAAAGGAGACACGATATTCAGGTATCTCCTTTGGCATTTCTTTTTTCTGCACTACTTTTTTAAATTCCTCATCTGCCTCGCTAGCCGCTTTCCGGTCGTAGAGTTGGCTTACGATTTCTCTGGCCAATCGTTTTTTAAGCTCCATCGGGTTGACAGTTTCATTCTCGAGCTCCTGCTTAAATTCATCAAGTTCTTGGTTAGAGATATCGGTTACCAGTTTAAAATAATCTAGGATAATGTTATCCGGGATAGACATTACCTTGCCGTATATTTCCTCGGGTGGCTCGGCGACGCCGATATAGTTGCCCAGACTTTTGCTCATCTTCTGGCTACCGTCGGTGCCGGTGAGGATGGGGACTAAAAGAAGTTGCTGTGGACGTTGGCCTACCATTGATTGTAGCTTCCTACCAACCAGTAGATTAAACTCCTGATCGGTGCCGCCAAATTCAATATCAGACTGAATAGCTACCGAATCATAGGCTTGAAGTAGAGGATAGAGAAATTCAGTCATCGTTATCGGTTGCCCAGCGCTATATCTTTTGCTGAAATCATCTCGCTGAAGGAGCTGAGCTATAGTGAACTTACTGGTAAGCTGGATAACATCAGCCAAGGTGAATTTGCCAAACCATTCGCTTTGCCATCTGACCTCTGTCTGAGTCTCATCCACTATCTTGAAGAACTGTTGCAGATATGTTTCGGCATTAGCTTTTACCTGTTGGGCAGATAGCATCGGTCGGGTGATGGAGGCTCCACTGGGGTCACCAATCTGTGCTGTCCAATCACCAACGATGAGGATAACTTGATGCCCCAATTCCTGAAACTTCCGTAGCTTTTTTAGGGCGACCATGTGCCCCAGGTGGATATCGGGGAAACTGGGGTCAAAGCCTTCCTTTAGACGCAGTTTCTTGCCCGAGCCTAGTAGCTCAACCAGCTCTTCTCTTACAATGACATCAGCTACCCCCCGCTGCAGTAATTTTTCAATATCCTTAGGAGACATTTTTACCATATCCATATCTAGTTTTCGCCCTTTAATATAATTCTGCTTTGTTTTATGTCCTCTACTATTTGCTTTTTTAGCTCCTCAGCGGTACTAAACTTCTTTTCACCGCGCAGTCGCTCTATTATATCAATTTTTAGCTCTTGCCGATATAGGTTACCCTGATAGTCAAGGATATGAACCTCTACGGTTCGTTCACCACTACCAAAAGTAGGCCTTTTACCGATATTGGTCACTGATTGGTATGCATGGTTATCATTATAGCTCCAGGTGGCGTAAACCCCATCTGCCGGCAGCGCCTGCTGTGGATCAATGTTTAGATTGGCAGTGGGGAAGCCTAACTCTACGCCTCGGCTACTTCCGGTGATAACATGCCCTTCAAGGTTGAAGTAGTGACCGAACATATCATTCACCTTTTTCATATCACCTCTAGCTAGAGCATTTCTGATAGCGGTGCTACTTACGACCTCTCCGTGTATTGTTGCTGGTGGAACCACTGTTACGCTGAAGTCCATAGTCTGTCCCAACGTGCGTAGAGTATCAATGTTGCCTTCCCGGTTTCGTCCCAGAGTAAAGTCAGACCCAATTATCACTCCGCGCATTCCAAGATGTTTCTCCAGGTGACTAACAAATTGACGGGCGTTCATCTGAGCTAGCTCCAGTGTGAAAGATAGGGTAATGACGATTTTAACTCCTTCGTTCTTAATAAGCCTGATTCTTTGTTCTAGGCTGGTTAAGAAGCGCAGTTTGGTTTGGGGTGATAGTACTTCTTGTGGGTGCTGCTTAAAAGTTATCACTCCGCTAATTAAATTCTGCTCTCTAGCCTGCCGTGTTAGTTGTTTGAACAGATGTTTATGACCAAGGTGCACTCCGTCAAAGACGCCGACACTTAGCAGTGTTTCTTTTTTTGGTGACAGCCCGGCTAGCTCTTCCTCTAGCGACATAAATTTACCCTGAAGCCAGAATATATCATAATACTAGATAGCAGGGGATATATAAAAAGGGGATTTAATTTAACCCCCTGTAGCTACTGTATCTGAAGTGTTTCAATACTACCACAGGTGTGATTTGACATCAACTGCGAGGTCTACATTCTCTTAGATGTGGATGGCACTTGACAAATAGTATTAATAGGTGTATTATCATAGATCGAAATTATGCCTCTTAAGGTTTCACCCTGTTATGTTTTTCCACTAGGCACGCTTCGTGTTGTGCATTCGCATTAAAGCAAGCGGTTTTGGCACGTCTATTTAGGGAGTAGAGATGGTATCTGAGTCACCAACACTTTCCGAAAGGGAAAAACATTCTGTGTTTAGAAAATCTTATTCCAAGTTACCACAGATAATGGATGTTCCCAATTTGATTGAAGTCCAATTAGATTCATTCCAGTGGTTTCAAGAGGAAGGCATAAAGCAATTACTGGAAGAGGTATCTCCCATCAAGGACTTCAATGGCAACAGGTTGGAACTCAGTTTCATTGGTTATGAGTTCCGTGAGCCTCGTTACAGCGAGCAAGAATGTTACCAGCGCGACCAAACCTATTCAGTGCTGCTGTATGTTAAGGCAAGGTTGCTGGTTAAAGGGACCGGGGAAATCAAGGAACCATTTGACTTATTCTTTGGTGACATCCCCTTGATGACGGCTCAGGGTACTTTTGTTACCAGCGGAACAGAGAGAGTTATAGTGTCTCAGCTACTTCGTTCACCTGGTGTCTATTTCACCACCGAAGAAGATGCCGCCAGTGGTCGCCAATTATGCCATGCTAATCTAATCCCTAGCCGTGGAGCCTGGCTGGAGTTTGGGACCAGTAGTCGGGATATAATTTCGGTCAAGATAGACGGCCGGCGTAAATTTCCAGTTACCACATTCTTGCGGGCTATTGGTTATGGTAGCGATGAGAAGCTTTTGGAAATGTTCTCTAAAGAGGATCGCTCTGCGGAACACAGTTTTATCCGGCAAACGATGGAGCGGGAACCATTGGTTAGAGACAAGTCTGAGGCGTTGATTGACATCTATAGAAGGGTACGCCCCGGGGATCCGCCTAACATGGACAATGCCAAGAAACTAATAACTAACCTATTCTTTAATTGTCGGCATTATGACTTGGGAATTGTTGGTCGCTACAAGCTTAACCAGCGATTAGGGCTTGAAGGTAAGATTGGGGAGGACGAGCGGGCGCTAACAAAGGAAGATATTGTCGAGATAGTTAGGCACATTGTCATGATTAATAATGGTGATGACGCCGCCGATGATATTGACCATCTGGGGAATCGGCGGGTACGTACTGTTGGTGAACTGATTCAAAACCAGTTCCGTATTGGGTTAGCCCGCCTTCAGCGAGTTGCTAGGGAGCGAATGAGCATTGTTAGCACTGATGCGATTACTCCGGGTGCTCTGGTAAACATACGTCCGATAGTAGCCGCTATCAGGGAATTCTTTGGTGGCTCGCAACTGTCGCAATTCATGGACCAGACCAACCCGCTGGCTGAACTAACCCATAAACGCCGTCTGTCGGCGATGGGGCCTGGGGGCTTGTCTCGTGAGCGTGCCGGCTTTGATGTTCGCGATGTCCATTTTTCTCACTACGGTAGAATCTGTCCTATTGAGACCCCGGAGGGACCTAATATCGGTCTGATCGGCTCTTTGGCGGCCTATGGTCGAATTAATCGCTATGGTTTTATTGAGACACCCTACCGTAGAGTTATCAGCCAGCTTAAAAATTCTTATAAAGGGCTGGTAGGCAGGCAAGTTGGGGGAGTGGTGCTTGACGATAAGGGAAAAACCGTAGTCAAGACTGGTACTAAAATAACATCCAAGCTTGCTACCAAACTGGCCGAACTTGCTCCTAGAATGATAACGGTGGTGCCCTTTGTCTCTGATGAGATTGCATATTTACCGGCCAATAAGGAGGATAAATGTGTCATTGCTCAAGCCAATGCCCGGCTTAGTGAAAATAGCCAATTTATGGATGAAAAGGTTGAAGCCAGACTGGGTGACCAATATCTGCATGCGGCACCGGCTAAGATTGATTTTATGGACGTATCACCCAAGCAGATATTTAGTGTTGCCGCATCACTAATACCATTTCTGGAGCACAATGACGCTAATCGTGCCCTGATGGGCGCTAATATGCAGCGGCAGTCTGTGCCCCTGCTCTGCCCTGAGTCACCTTTGGTGGCTACCGGCATGGAAGTAGAAGCTGCTCGCTACAGTGGGCAGGTGCTGTTTGCCAAGAATGCCGGGATAGTAAGTTCGGTTACCAGCTCGCAGATTAAGGTTACCGGAGATAATGGTGAAGAAGATATCTACTCGTTAATGAAATTTGTCCGCACCAATCAGGGGACTTGTATCAATCAGCGCCCGATAGTAAGCAAGGGGCAGCGTGTTGAATCGGGACAGGTTTTAGTTGATAGCTCAGCTACGGAACAGGGGGAGCTGGCACTAGGGCAGAATGTACTGTGTGCCTTTATGAGCTGGGGAGGATATAACTTTGAGGATGCCATCATTATAAGTAGTCGCCTGGTTGAGGCGGATAAATTTACCTCAATTCATGTTTCCAAGCATGAGGTTGAAGCTCGGAGTATCAAGTTGGGGCCTGAAGAAATCACCAGAGACATACCTAATGTGGGTGAGGAGAGCCTGCGCGAACTTGATGAAGACGGTATCGTGCGGATTGGTGCTGAGGTAGGGCCAAGCGATATCTTGGTCGGTAAAATCACCCCTAAGTGGGAGACTGAGCTATCGGCTGAAGAGAAGCTCTTACGAGCTATCTTTGGGGAGAAAGCCCGTGAGGTGAAAGATACCTCTCTACGAATGCCTCATGGCGAGTGGGGCAAGGTGATAAATGTCAGAGTTTTCTCCCGTGAAGCCGGTGATGAGCTGCCGGTCAGGGTTAATAAATGGGTACAGGTCTGGGTAGCTCAGAAACGGATAATTTCCGTAGGCGATAAGTTAGCAGGGCGACATGGTAACAAGGGGGTTATTTCTATTGTTGCTCCGGCTGAGGATATGCCCTTCCTTCCCGATGGTAGGCCGATAGATATTATCCTTAATCCTATAGGCGTACCGTCACGGATGAATCTGGGGCAAATTTTGGAAACCCACCTCGGCTGGGCTGCCGAAATGCTGGGTTTCAAAGTGCTTACCCCTGTCTTTGACGGTGCTGATGATACTGCTATTGAAGACGCCTTGGCTAGAAGATGGCTGGTGCAAAAAGCGGGGGCGGTTAGCTTTGACGTTGATAAAAACAACCCATTTGTGCAACTGGAGGTGGCTAAGGGGTGGCTGAATAGTCAAGGCTATGACGGGAACAGGGTATTCAGCGATGACTGCCGGGGAGAGGCAAGGGAGGTTTGCCTGCGTCTGTGGCTCAAGCAGCAGGGTGGAGATGACCGTAACCTTAGCCTTGAGGAATTAGAACAGGCAGTGGGCAAAATGGCTACTAAAAGGCATCTGCCATTGCCCATCAGTGGCAAGGCTATGCTCCGTGACGGCCGTACCGGTGATACATTTGATCGGCCGGTGACAGTGGGTTATATATACATGATGAAGCTCATCCATTTGGTTGAGGATAAGGTGCACGCTCGGGCTACTGGCCCATATTCTTTAATTTCCCAACAGCCTTTAGGAGGTAAAGCTCAGTTTGGCGGTCAACGCTTTGGTGAAATGGAGGTATGGTCACTTGAGGCCTATGGGGCGGCCCATAATCTTCAGGAAGCACTGACTATTAAATCTGATGATATCACCGGGCGAGCTAAAACCTATGAGGCTATAGTGAAGGGCGAGGATATTGTGACACCTGGTGTGCCAGAATCCTTCAAGGTTCTGGTTAAGGAGTTGCAGAGTTTGGGGCTGGCTATTGAAGTGATTAATGAGGAGGAAAAGGTAGCTCCTTCTGAGGAAATTAAAGAGACTGCTGAAGAACTGGAAACGAAGCCTGAAGCTACTCAGGAATCGTCTTCTACAGCCCTTGAGATAACTCAGAGAGGAGAAGAAATAAAGGAGACAAAGGCAAAAAGGACGGGGAAGGCCAAGCCTTTGGTGGCTGAAGAAGCAGGTGTAAAACCGGCTGAGGCGGTGACTGTTGAAACAGTAATCGAGGAGAAACCGGCTAAACCAAAGGCAAAAAGGACGGGGAAGGCCAAGCCTTTGGTGGCTGAAGAAGCAGGTGTAAAACCGGCTGAGGCGGTGACTGTTG
>NZEH01000022.1 GCA_002690375.1 Dehalococcoidales bacterium | reverse complement strand
AGAAGCAGGTGTAAAACCGGCTGAGGCGGTGACTGTTGAAACAGTAATCGAGGAGAAACCGGCTAAACCAAAGGCAAAAAGGACGGGGAAGGCCAAGCCCTTGGTGGCTGAAGAAGCGGAGGTAAAGGAAGAAAATGTTTGAAGTTAACGATTTTGATGCAATTCGTCTCTCTTTGGCTTCACCAGAACAGATTCTTAGCTGGTCCTATGGTGAGGTAACTAAGCCAGAGACCATCAATTACCGTACTCTAAAGCCGGAAAGAGATGGACTCTTCTGTGAGAGAATCTTTGGTCCGACCAAAGACTTCGAGTGTGCTTGTGGTAAATATAAGAGGATGCGTTATAAGGGAATTATTTGTGATAAGTGCGGCGTTGAGATAGCTCGGTCAAAGGTGCGCCGGGAGCGAATAGGCAATATTGAACTGGCAGCCCCGGTTTCCCATATCTGGTTTGCCAGAGGAATACCTAGCCGAATGGGACTACTCCTTGACCTGTCGGCTAGGAACTTGGAGCGTGTTCTATACTTCTCACACTATATTATCACCTCTATTGACGAGAAGGCGCGCCAGGAGGCGATTAAGCAACTTGAGGAGGATATTTCTCGGCGGGCAGCTGAGCGTAAGAATACTCTGGAAGCTAAAATCGCAGAGGTGGAGCAGCAGCAGGCAACAGTGGAGGAAATAAACCAACTGCGACGTGATTCTGAGAGTGAGACAGCCCAGCTTGAGGAAAAGCTCCTAGCTAGTACCGAACAGCTAAAAGACCTTAAGGTAGGTGCTCTACTCACTGAGAATCAATATCGCGAGCTAAATAAAGAATATGGCCATGTTTTTGAGGCTGGGATGGGGGCTGAGGCTGTCCTCAAGCTGCTTAAGAATATTGACCTTGATGATATGCGTGATTGGCTAATTGGGGAAACCCACTCTACCTCGGGGCAACGTCGCAAGAAGGCGTCAAAGCAATTGCAGCTGGTAGAAGCATTTCGCCGCAGTACTAATAAACCAGAGTGGATGATTTTAACTGTGTTGCCTGTCTTACCTCCTGATCTTAGACCTATGGTTCAACTGGACGGGGGCCGCTTTGCTACCAGTGATCTTAATGACCTGTATCGGAGAGTCATTAACCGTAATAACCGCTTACGCCATTTGATTGAAATAGGGGCACCAGAAATTATCATCCGCAATGAGAAAAGAATGCTCCAAGAAGCGGTTGATTCTCTTATTGATAATGGTCGAAGGGGAAGANCCGTTTCTATCAGCGGTGACCATAAAGCGAAGTCGCTGTCAGATATGCTACGGGGTAAGCAGGGTCGCTTCCGCCAGAATCTGCTGGGTAAGCGGGTTGACTATAGCGGGCGCTCGGTCATTGTTGTTGGCCCGGAGCTTGAGCTTCATCAGTGTGGGTTGCCTCGACGGATGGCTCTGGAACTGTTTAAGCCCTTTATTATGCACCGACTGGTGGTGGATGGGTTAGCCCATAATATTAAGAGTGCTCGCCGTCTGGTAGAGAGGGCTAAGCCAGAGGTTTATGACATCCTAGAGGAGGTTGTTAAGGAGCGGCCGGTATTGCTCAACCGGGCGCCAACCCTGCATCGACTTAGTATCCAAGCCTTTGAACCGGTGTTGATTGATGGTAGCGCCATTCAGTTACATCCTCTAGTATGTGCTGCCTTTAATGCCGACTTTGATGGTGACCAGATGGCAGCTCATGTCCCCTTGTCTCGGATGGCGGTCAAGGAAGCTAGGGAGATGATGCTCAGTATCCACAATATGTTGCTGCCGAGCTGTGGTGAGCCAGTGGTGATGCCGACTCTGGATATGGTTTTCGGGTGCTACTACTTGACTACTATCAGGCCTGAAGTTAAGGGGGAAGGCAGTGTCTTTGGCAGCTTTGAAGAAGCAAGGCTTGGCTATGAACTCGCTGCTGTTGACTTAAGAGCTGAGATTGAGATCTGGCAACAAGAGGGGCAAAGAATAAAAACTAGCGTTGGGCGTATCATCTTTAACGAGGTTTTACCTTCAGAGCTAGGCTTCTATAACAAAGCAATGGACAAGTCAAGCTTAAAGCAAGTAATAATCGATTGCTATAAACTACTAGCTAATAATGAGGATAAGGCGGTGGTATTAGATGGCTTAAAGGAGCTAGGTTTCCGTTACGCCACTAAATCGGGACTTACGATTGCTATGAGTGATGTTGAGGTTCCCGCAGCAAAGCAGAAATTACTGGAAGAAGCTGAGGAAAGGACAACCATTATTGGAAGTCAATTTCAGCGTGGTTTAATCACTGAGGATGAAAGATATAATGGTGTCATAGAAGTATGGACGGACACTACCGACCGGATTACCACTGCCATATCTGAGTCCCTTGATAAAGACGGTAGTATCTACATGATGGCAACATCAGGGGCTAAGGGGAACATTTCCCAAATTAGGCAGCTGGCTGGTATGCGGGGTCTGATGACTAATCCGGCAGGTAAAATAATTGACTTTCCCATCAAGTCAAGCCTCCGTGAAGGCTTGAGTGCCATGGAATACTTTATTTCAACCCATGGTGCCCGCAAGGGACTAGCGGATACAGCACTTCGGACATCGGGTAGCGGTTATCTCACTAGACGCCTCATTGATGTTACCCAAGAGGTGATTATCCTTGCAGAGGACTGCGGCACTATCGAAGGGATATGGCTCTCTGAACCTCAAGAAAAGGGACTGCTACCATCACTCGCTGCCCGAATAACAGGTCGGTTGGCAGCTAGTGAATTGGTTAATCCCAGCACTGGGGAAACCATCATTTTCCGCAATGAAGAGATTGATGAGGAGAAGGCGAGTAAAATCATGGCCGCTGGGCTTACCAGGGTTCATGTTAGGTCCCCCATTAGCTGTCAGTCTAGGCAGGGTATCTGCCAATGGTGCTATGGACAAGACATTTCCCGTGGCCATTTAGTTGACCTCAACACAGCGGTAGGTATAGTTGCTGCCCAGAGCATTGGTGAGCCAGGCACTCAGCTAACACTACGCACCTTCCATACCGGTGGCGTGGTCGGGCTTGATATCACCAGCGGCTTGCCTAGAGTAGAAGAACTTTTTGAGGCAAGACCACCCAAGGTTCAAGCGATAATATCAGAAATAGACGGTGTGGCTGAAGTGGTAGAAAATGAAGAGGGGAGACGTATTAAGATTACCACTACTGACGTCTTTTATGATGAATATCCGCTGCTGCCCGGCTGGCAGGTGATGGTGGATAGCGGCCAGTGGGTGAATATTGGCACTGTACTGGCCAGTCCAGCGCCTAAGCCTAAGAAAAAAGCTTCGTCTTCGTCAGTAGCTCGTACTGAAGGCCAGCCTATTCTGGCTCGTTCAGATGGTGAAATAACTATTTCTGATAGACAGCTCTTTATCAAATATGAAGAGACGGAGGAGCGAGAGTATACTGTCCCGGCAGCCATCCATATCCGTGTTCAAACCGGAGATATGGTAAAGGCAGGGGATCGACTTACTGATGGCTCGGTGAACCCGCGGGATATTCTGAGTATTTTGGGGAAGGAGGCAGTTCAGCGATACTTAGTAGAGGAAGTGCAGAAGGTATATTGCTCTCAGGGGGTACACATAAATGATAAGCACATTGAGGTCATCGTCCGTCAAATGTTGGCTAAGGCGCGCATTGATTCTTCAGGTGATACTGACCTAGTGCCCGGAGAGCTGATAGACAAGTTCGATTATGAGGAAAAAAATGCTAAGGTGTTGGCTGAAGGGGGCAATGCAGCCACTGCCCATACTGTACTCCTGGGTATAACCAGAGCCTCTTTAAGCACTAATAGTTGGCTGGCAGCGGCTTCTTTCCAAGAGACAACCAGAGTGCTTACCGATGCCTCAGTTTATGGAAAGTCAGATAGACTTATCGGGCTTAAGGAAAATGTAATCATTGGTAAGCTAATTCCTGCCCAGTGCAAGGCTTGTAAGGAGGCGCCAGAGGAGATATCAGAGGAAAAGGTACCTGAGTTGGTATCAGAGGAGACATCAGAGGAAAAGGTACCTGAGTTGGTATCAGAGGAGACATCAGAGGAAAAGGCACCTGAGTTGGTATCAGAGGAGACATCAGAAGAAAAGGTGCCTGAATTGGTTTCAGAGGAGGCACCACCGACGGAACAATAAGGAGAAGTCGGAAATCTAAGCTTTCTTAAGTCGTGGTTTGATTGCTTTTAGGTAATTGGAGCCGTCTGGGCTAATAGGGCGGCTCTACTTTATTGCTCAGATTTATCCTAGCTCGGGTGAAGATGTGATATAATAGCCAGAGAATACAGATATAGGGACAAAGCCCCTTTTGTTTTATCTAATAATATCTAGGGGGTGAGATACAATAGAGCGCATTATCTCGGGTAAACCCAGTACTGAAGATATATCGATTGATTCTAGCCTCCGCCCCCGGCGTATTGGTAGCTTTATCGGACAGACCAAGATAAAAGAAAACCTAAGCATCGCCATTGCTGCCGCCAAAGGCAGGAGTGAGGCGTTGGATCATATTTTGCTCTATGGTCCACCTGGGCTGGGCAAGACGACCCTGGCTTATATAATAGCCGCTGAGATGGGGGTTGATATCAGAGTTACCTCAGGTCCGGCAATAGAGCGCAGCGGGGACCTAGCGGCTATCCTGACTAACCTGCGTAGCCAGGACATTCTCTTCATTGATGAAATCCACCGCTTGAGTCGGGCAGTGGAGGAGATACTGTATCCGGCTATGGAAGAGGGGGCTCTTGATATTATCATCGGCAAGGGACCTGGTGCCAAGAGTCTGCGATTGAACCTGCCTGCTTGTACTCTGATTGGGGCTACCACTCGCTTCGCTCTTCTTAGTCCACCCCTCCGAGACCGGTTCGGTGCTGTCTATCGCTTCAATTTCTATGATCAAGCATCAATTGAAGCCATTCTCCTGCGCTCGGCTTCCATTCTTGGGGTGGAGGCTGAAGCCGCAGGGCTTAGGGAGATTGCCTGTCGGGCTAGGGGTACACCTAGAGTGGCTAACCGACTGCTCAAGCGAGTCAGGGACTATGCTCAGGTGAAGGCAGACGGTGTAGCTACCCAACCTGTGGCCGTTGAGGCGTTATCCCAGCTTGAGGTTGACACTATTGGGCTGGATGAGGTAGACCATAAACTACTCCATACTATCATTGATAAGTTCAGTGGTGGCCCGGTGGGATTGGAGACTATTGCTGCCTCTATCAGTGAGGAGACAGATACTATTATGGATGTCTATGAGCCCTATCTACTGCAGCTAGGTTTTCTGGAACGGACACCTCGTGGGCGATTAGTTACTCAACTAGCTTATCAGCACTTTGGTCTGACTGGTAGCAAAGAAAAACCACCTCAGCCGACCCTGTGGTAAAGAGTTATTTATCTACCTTGCCCCCTATACATCATCTTCCCTATCATTGCGGTCTCTTCGTTTTATGCCATTCTGAATGAAAGACGAACATCTGTTACGCAAGGGGAAGCGCGGGCCTTGATAAATAGCTTGTGATAGAGCTAAGATTGTAAAGTGAAATCTGTTCTAATCCACTGCTGCTGCGCCCACTGCACTGCCTATACCATTGACTACTGGCGAGGACAGGGGTTTAAAACAAATGCCCTGTGGTATAACTCCAATATTCACCCCTATACTGAGTACCAGTACCGCTTGGAAGCGATGCGCTCTTTGGCTGAGCGGATGGATTTTCCATTGATTATAGCTGAGGGTTATGACATGGTAGACTACTTCCGCCAGGTAACGGGGCATGAAGCCGAGCGCTGCCGGTATTGCTTTCGGCTTCGTCTTAAAAAGGCGGCTGAAATTGCTCTAAAGTGCGACTTTAGCTCTTTTACCACCAGCTTACTTATCAGTCCTCACCAGGAGCATGACCTCTTGCGGGAAATTGGTAACGAACTGGCTGAAGAAATCGGCATAGCCTTCCTGTATGTTGACCTTAGGAAACGTTACTCGGATAGTCGCCGTATGACCAAGCCGCTTGGTCTTTACCGCCAGCAGTACTGTGGCTGTGTTTATAGTAAGTGGGAGCGCCATACTGGCGTAAAGATAGAATGACAGGGTGGACTTATACAACTAACCCCTTACTATAAATTGCCAGTTTCTAGGCAGAGGCTTAAATAAAGAGAGAGCCTCGTCTTGAGGCTCTCTAGCTTGTAACTATTATATCTAATGGTAAATCAATTAACCGCTCTAAGTAACATTGGACAGAATATTCCTCGGTGAGAAGGCTCTATCCCAACTATCAAGGAGAGATTTATCCTTCTTTCTTGGAGTCGTCTCCTAGATTCAGCTCTTTCCCAGCGCCTTTACCGCCTTTGGGCGGGTGCTTATGGGGCAGATATGGCTTTACTATCTTCATTGCTTCCGGCCTTTGTTCCATCCACTCCTTAATTTCAATGGCCTCCCCTTCGGTAATAAGCCCTTTCTCAACGGCTCCATTAAGCACTTTATCAATTTCATCCTGCCTCATCTCCTGGCGTGCCTGCTTGGAGGCGCCCTCTAAATCATCCTGAGGGATACCTAAAATCTGGGCAACCCTGTCCTTCCCAGCGCCTTTACCGCCTTTGGGCGGGTGCTTATGGGGCAGATATGGCTTTACTATCTTCATTGCTTCCGGCCTTTGT